>OMWF01000038.1 GCA_900314665.1 uncultured Actinomycetes bacterium | reverse complement strand
GTCGAGCAGGTCGGGGTCGCAGGTGAGGCCGGTGGGGTTGTTGGGGTTGCAGAGGTAGAAGACGTCGAGGTCCGGCGTCAGGTCGTCAAGCAGCCGAGAAGTGACGGCAAATCCCTCCTCGCGCTTGAGCAGGTGGTACCTGACCTCGGTCCCCACCAGGTCGAGCGACGAGTTGTACTCGGCAAAGGTGGGCGCCAGCACCAGCGCCGTCTTGGGGCGCAGGGCGATGGCCAGCCGGAAGATGATGTCGGCCGCACCGTTGCCGCAGATGATGTGGTCGGGGTTCAATCCCTGTTCGCGGGCGAGCGACTCGCGCAGACGTCGGCAGAGCGGGTCGGGATAGGCCGAAGCCCGCTTGGCCGCGTGGCGGATGGCCTTCTCCGCACGTTTGGGCATGCCGATGGGGTTTGCGTTGCTCGAGAAGTCCAAAGGCTCCAGACCTGTTTCCAGCATGTAGCCCTCCACGTCGCCACCATGGGTTAAAGACATACTAATGCACCTATCACTAGCAAGCGGATAATCGAGAAGACAAGCACCGCGATGATGCTCGTCCAAATCATAAGGGTATTGGTTCGGTCGATGTCGTCTGCCGTGGGCTGGCGGAGCGGGTCGCCGATGGTCGGCTTGCTCACCAGCGTGCCAAAGTAGACATGGTCGCCGCCCAGCTGGATCCCCAGCGCCCCGGCGCACGCCGACTCGGTCTGGGCGGAGTTGGGACTGCGGTGGTTGCGGCGGTCGCGCAGCCAGACATGCCAGGCGCCCCAGGTAGAGAGCTGGGCGGGAACGGTGGCGGCCACCATTGCAAGGCCGGTCAGGCGGGCGGGAATCCAGTTTGCCACGTCGTCGGTCTTGGCGGCAGCGGTCCCAAAGTGCGTGTACGGCTCCACGACGTAGCCCACCATCGAGTCCATGGTGTTGATAGCCTTGTAGAGCACGGCCATCGGCGCCCCGCCGATCATCATGTAGAAGAGCGGCGCCACCACGCCGTCGGCGGTGTTCTCGGCCACCGTCTCGACCGTGGCCTTGATGACCTCCTCCTCGGTGAGCTGGGTGGTGTCGCGTCCCACGATCATGCCCACGGCCTTGCGACCTGCCTCCAGGCTCTGCCTGAGCGCCGCCTTGACGTTGCGGCCGGCCTGCTCGAGCGAGCGCATGGCCAGGCACTGCCAGCAGACGAGCGCCTCAAAGGCCATCCGCAGCGCCGGGTGCACAAGCCCCAGGAGCAGGCAGATGAGCAGGCAGAGGAGGGTGGGCAGGGCGCAGGTGAGAACCACGAGCACCACCCCGGCGCAGAACTCCCCGCGCGGGGTGGAGGGGAAGACCGCCCGCAGCTCCTTCTCCAGAAGCGAGATGAGCTTGCCGATCCACACCACCAGGTGCGGGATGCGCGGCGGGTCGCCAAAGAACCAGTCCAGGGCGCAGGCGATGAGTATGGCGAGAAGCGTCCACATGACTACCTGGCGCTCCGATTCCGATGCCGGGCGCTGGCCTGCTCCACAAAGCGGCGCGCGCAGGCGGGGTTGCCGTAGAAGTAGAGGTGGGGGAAGCCGGCCCACAGGACGGGGCTGCCCACCACGCACTCCCAACGTCTGCCGGAGGGCTTGACCGCCTGGCAGGCGTCGCCGTTCTCGGTGGAATCCCAGTAATGGAACTCATGGGCGCAGATCGACTCGCCCGCATGCGCCAGCAGCGTGTCGCGCGTGGCGGTCAGGGTCACGTAGCCAAAGCGCTGCAGCCGGTCGGTGGCATGAGCGGTACCCGGCAAAAAGCCCACCATCGGATGCCCGTCAAGCTCCTCGAGCAGGTACATGAAGCCGCCGCACTCCGCAAAGGCGGGCAGGCCGCCCGTCAGCGCGTCGCGGATGCTGCGGCGCATCGAGGCATTGGCGGAGAGCCGCTGCTCGTAGAGCTCGGGGTAGCCGCCTCCCAGGTAGAGACCGTCGATGCCGGATGGGAGCGCGTCGTCCTCAAGGGGCGAGAAGTACGTCAGCTTGGCGCCCAGGCGCTCCAGAAGCTCGAGGTTGTCGGCGTAGTAGAAGCAGAAGGCCTTGTCGCGGGCCACGGCGATGGCGGGCGCGGGCCCGGGCACCGGCTCCACCGCCGGCAGCGGGGCGTCGAGGTCCGGGGCGGAGGCGGCCAGGGCGGTGAGCGCCTCCCAGTCGATGGAATCGGCAGCGGCGCGGCCCAGCAGGGCCAGACGCTCGCGCAGGCCGCCGATCTCCTCGGCGGTCACCAGGCCCAGATGCCGGCTTTCCAGATGCGCCTCGGGGACCCGGGGCAAAAAGCCCAGGGCGGTGAGGCCGGTCTCGGCCTCGAGCATATCCTTGAGCTGCGCATACAGCATCTTGGAGCAGTTGTTGAGGATGAAGCCGGCCACGTGGCTGTCGGGCTCGAGGCGAGCAAAGCCCTGCAGCGTGGCGGCGATCGAGCGCGCTGCCCCGCGGGCGTTGACCACCAGCGCCACCGGGGCGTCAAGGGTGCGGGCCAGGTCGTAGGTGCTGGCCTCGCTGCCCACGCCCACGCCGTCGTAGAAGCCCATCACGCCCTCGGTGATGGCGATGCCGGCGGCCGCGGCGTGATGGCAAAAGAGGCCGCGCACGGTGTCGGCGCCCTGCTCGCCCCGGCCTGACAAGAACAGGTCCAGGTTGTAGCTGGGGATGCCCAGCACCCGGCTGTGAAACATGGGGTCGATGTAGTCCGGCCCGCACTTGAAGGAGACCGGGTTGGCGCCGCGCTCCTTCAGGGCGGCGAGAAGCGCCAGGACCACCGTGGTCTTGCCGGAGTCACTGGAAGGGGCCCCGATCACGAGGCGGGGAACGGCGCTCATCGGTCCTCCTCAAAGCACAGGGGGTCGGTCTCGCCCACGGTGGGGCCGCCGTCGCCGGTGCCGCTCAGGATGAGAATCGGGTTCTGGGCGGTGAGCAGATGGTAGCCGCCCAGCTTGCGCGAGCGGCTGACGCTCACGGTGACCGCCTCCACGTCGCGCAGCCCGAGTTCGTTGAAGCAGGTGGTCGCCTCGGCGATGGTCTCCAAGGTGACCGC
>OMWF01000267.1 GCA_900314665.1 uncultured Actinomycetes bacterium | reverse complement strand
TAGCTGGTGACACGGGAGAGGTCGCGCTGCTTGGCGGCCTCGTACATGAGGGCGTTGACGATGCAGGCCGCCACATTGCTGCCGCCCTTGCGGCCGCGGGCCACGATGCAGGGAACCTCGGAGGAGATGATCTCCTCCTTGCTCTCAACCACGTTGACGAAGCCTACCGGCACGCCGATGACCAGGGCGGGCTTGATTTTTCCCTCGTCGAGAAGCTCGCGCAGGCGCAGCAGGGCGGTGGGGGCGTTACCCACGGCGATGATGAGCGGGTCGGGTACGCTGCAGGCCTTGTCCATGCTCACGGCGGCACGGGTGATGCCCAGCTCCTTGGCCTTGGCTTCGACGTCGGAGTCGGACACGTAGCAGACGGCGTCGCCGCCAAACTTGGCCAGCATGTTCTTGTTGATGCCCGACCACGCCATCTTGGTGTCGGTTACGACGTGCGCGCCGTTTGCAATGGCAGCCAGACCGCGCTTGACCGCGTCGGGCGAGAAGTACAAGTTCTGGGCGTAATCAAAGTCGGCGGAGGTGTGAATCACGCGCTTGACGACGGGGAGCTGCTCCTCGGGGATTCCGGTGATGCCGCGCTGGGCCAGCTCGGTTCCGATGATCTCAAAGCTGCGGTGCTCGATATCCATGGGCTTCAGGTCGCGCCAATTGGTCTCGGTCATGCTCAAATCCCTTCGTGTGTGGCGATAAGGTGCTAGTAGATGCTATTGCGGTAAGGATGCAGCCAAAGGGGCAGGCCGGGCGCCAGCGGATGGGGTGAGGGGCGGGCCGCTCGCCTGCCTCGGGCCCTCCTAGCGGTCGATCCCTACGATGCGGTAGATGGCGTCGAGGTCGAGGCTTTCGCGCATGACGTCGGCGAGCTTGTCGTACTGCTGCTCCTTGTACTTTGCGGGGTCGATGAACGCGACGTCGGCGGGGGAGAGTCCCTTGGCGGTGAGCAGCATCCGCATCAGCGCCGGCGCCACCTCCTCGTCAAAGATGCCATGGATGTAGCAGCCGGCCACGTTGCCGGCGGACGCGCCCGCCTGACGTCCGTCCTCAAACTGAATCAGCGGAGCGGCGCCCTCGCGCAGGGTGGAGACGCCCATGTGGATCTCATATCCGTCAAAGCCGCAGCCCCCAAGATCGGCAAACGCCCCCTCGGTGGGCAGCACGTGGCCTTTGATGCGGGTGCGAACCTTCTCTGTCTCAAAGACGGTGTCGATGGGGAGCAGCTCCAGGCCGCGGGCCTCGCCTCCCTCCTCGACGCCCTCCGGGTCCTTGAGGGTCATGCCCAGCATCTGGTAGCCGCCGCAGATGCCCAGCACCGGCGTGCCCTGGCTGGCCTTGTGCTTGATGGCGGGCTCCAAGCCTCCCTCGCGCAGCCAGCGTAGGTCGCCCATCGTGTTCTTGGTGCCCGGCAGGATGATGAGGTCGGGATTGCCCAGCTCATCGGGGTGGCTCACGTAGCGCACGCCCACCGCGTCGTTTCTGGACAGGGCGTTGAAGTCAGTGAAGTTGGAGAGGCGCGGCAGGCGGATTACCGCCACGTCGACCGGCTTCACCGCCTTGGTCTGCGTGAGGCGGCTGGAGAGGCTGTCCTCGTCGTCCAAGTCGAGGTCGACGTAGGGGATGACGCCCAGGACCGGCGTGCGGCAGAGCTCTTCGAGTTGCGAGAAGCCCGGGCGCAAGATGGTGACGTCGCCGCGGAACTTGTTGATGATGAGACCCTTGATGCGCTCGCGGTCCTCGCCCACCAGTTCTACCGTGCCGTAGAGGCTGGCAAAGACGCCGCCGCGGTCGATGTCGCCCACCAGCAGCACCGGGGCGTCCGCCATGCGGGCCATGCCCATGTTGACAAAGTCGTCATCGTTGAGGTTGATCTCTGCCGGGGAGCCGGCGCCCTCGATGACGATGATGTCGTTTTGGCTGGCCAGCGTGTCGTAGGCCTCCTGGATGATGGGGCGCAGGGCGTGCTTGCGGGCGTAGTATTCGGTGGCGGTGAGGGTCTCGGTCACCTCGCCCATGACGATGACCTGGCTGCCCTCGTCCGAGGTGGGCTTGAGCAGCACCGGGTTCATGAGCACGCTAGGCTCGATGCCCGCCGCCTCGGCCTGCATCACCTGGGCGCGCCCCATCTCCAGGCCCTCGTTGGTGATGAACGAGTTGAGCGCCATGTTCTGGCTCTTAAAAGGGGCGACCCGGTAGCCGTCCTGCTTGAAGATGCGGCAGAGACCGGCAGCTACCAGGCTCTTTCCCGCGTTGGACGTGGTGCCTTGAACCATCACCGATAGTGCCATGGGGCCTCCTGATCAGGTGCGCGTTCGACTTGTGCGGTGCGCGGTACAGAACTTCGTACGGCCCACACATGATAGCAGCAGAGTACGATTGTAAGGTTTCCGCTTGGTGTCATCGGCTGGTCTTATCGACTGCCTGCACTACGATAGATGAGACACGGATGCATGTGGAAAGGAACAGGTAGCCATGGCAGATACCACGACAGACGCCGCCCGGCACGGCGCCGAGGAGAACAAGGAATCCGAGGCCGAGCACTTCTCGCTCACCTCGTACGGCCCGGTGGTCGTCACCGTCGAGAAGATCAAGGTCCACTCGTCCGAGGTCGAAGACGAGCTGCTGGATATGGCCAAGGCCCATGCCACCTACGAGCCCATCGAGAACCGCGACCCGCAGAGCGGGGACATCGTGGCGGTCAACCTCGCCACCACCCGCGACGGCAAGCCCTTTGACCTGCTCACTCAGGACCATGCCCTGATCCGCCTGGGCGCCGGCAACATGCCGGAGGCCTTTGAGCAGGCGGTTCTCGCGATGAAGGTCGGCGAGACCACGGAGGTCGACTACTCGGTGCCGCTGCCTCCGGCAGACCCCGCCGCCCCGATCGAGAGCGCGGACGTGCACTCCACGGTGACCTTGAACGGCCTGCGCCGCGAGGTCATCCCCAGCGTCACCGACGCCTGGGTGAACGCGACCTACGATGACGCGGAGATGGTCGAGGACCTGAAGAAGATCGCCGCCAAGAACGTCGCCAGCCGCAAGCGCGACGAGGTCATCAGCGAGATGCCCCGCCGGCTGGCAAGCAAGTTGGCCGAGCGCCTGGTGGGGGTCATCAGCGACGAGGCCGTCAACGCCAGCTTCAAGGACCGGGTGGAGCGTCTGGAGGCGTCGTTCAAGAGCCAGGATCAGACGCTCGAGCAGACCCTCGCCGATGCCGGCATCGACCAGGCGGAGTTCTACAAGATGCTGCGCAATGACGCGCGGGACACCTTGGCGCAGGGGTATGCCCTGGTAGCGCTTGCCAACCACCTCAAGCTGGAGCCCACCGCCGAGGACATCGACAACTTCTTGGATGTGGGCACGTACGAGGAGAGCGTTCGCCTGCGCTCCGAGTACGCCGAGAAGGGCCTCTTTGGGCGTCTGGTCGAGGGCGCCAAGGGGATGCTCGCCATCAACCACGTGGTGCACCACGCCATTGTCAAGCGCGAGGACGGCACTGAGGACGAGGGCTTCGAGCGCCGCCTGCGCCGCATCTATGACGAGCAGACCGCCAAGCGGGCGGCGGCGCGCGCGGCGGCGCCGAAGCATGAGCAGGAGGATGCGTCTGAGGAATAAGGGCTGGTATGCGTTTTAGCGAGTCGGCGGCAGGCCTCAGTTGGCCGATGGCGCCGGTTCCGCTGGGTGGAAAAAGGTAAGGGTTTCTAACTTTTCTGAAGATTTCTTCAAAGGATTTGAAGTATCATACGCTGTGGCGGCGCCGCGTTCCGGAATCCCTGCCTGTGAGCTCCTTACCTCTGTATCGGAATGCGGCGTCGCACCTGCGTCTATAGACAGGGCCCGGAGTGCTCCTCCGGGCCCTGTTGCGTATCATGGAATGCAGATGCGGCGCTTATCGGGCGGTCTGACGCGACGCCCGCGCCGACATGGGTCCGCTACCTGGTCTGTTACTTGACCACCAGCACCGGAATCTTGGACGCGCGCAGGACGGCGTAGCTTACGGAGCCCAGCATGCCCTGCAGGGCGGAGAGGCCGCGGGACCCCATCACGATGAGGTCGTAGCTGCCCTCGGAGGCAAACTTGACGATCTGGGAGTGCGGCTTGCCCCGGCGCACCGCCACCTCGACCACGTTGGGGGCGCGCGAGATGAGGGGAGCGATGTCCTCCTCTACCTGCTGCTTGACCTTGTCGAGGTACTCCTTGCCCACAGTCCTCAAGGCTTCGCGGTCGTCCTGGATGACGCCTGCCATGCGCTCGGCGATGCCCAAGATGGCGTCGTCCTGCTCGGCGGGCTCTGCCACGGTGAGCACCGTCACCTTGGTGGAGGTGTCCTGCGTGGCGATGCGCAGAGCTTCCTGCAGGGCGGCCTTGGCGTTGTCGGAACGGTCATAGGGAACAAGAATATGCTGGTACAGCATGATGTGACCCCTTTCTCATCTCCTGAGGCAAGCGCGCGGCGCGCCTGCAGCCCCTATCGTACGCTAACCGCCCCGCGATGCGGGGTGGGAGACAAGAACTGGTTGCCGAGCAGAATCCATAATCGGACGCAGCCCGTTCCAAGGCCCTGCGGGAGGTTGGGGCGGCTATTGGGGCGTCGAGGGTTGGCTGCCCTGCCGCAGATGTCGTAATGGGACATGGTTTTGAGCCGGACTCGCCCGTCCGTGACGCAGATGTCACGTTAGGAGATTGTGCGGAGCTGCTTTCTGCCGTTCTGGAGTCGTCCGCTCGTCGCTTCCAGCGGTTTTGTCGGCGACGGGGCGTCGAGAGGGCCGGAGAAGCGCTCCCAACGTGACATCTGCGACATGGCTCTGGCTCCCGTGGCCCTTCCATGATTCGCAAGCGATGCAGCGGGGTAGCCGAGAGCCGTTCGCCGCCGAGAGCGTCCGATAGGTAAAGATATAATGTAAACCGACACATGAAGGAGGTACCACCGATGACGCTTGTCAAGAAGATAATGGTCGCTTACGACGACTCCGAGCTGGCCGAGAAGGCCCTGCGTCTGGGGCTTGAGATCGCCCAGGGACTTGAGGACGCGCAGCTCGACGTGGTGTACGTGACTGCCAGCCCTTCATCCGCCTTTATCGGCGTGGATGACGTGAGCACCATGATGAAGGTCATGAACCGCCGCGGCGAGCTGGCCCTTGAACGAGCGGCCGCCATCGCCAAGGAGACCGGCGTCAACATTACCTACTCGGTGCTGGCCGGCACTTCGGCCGCTGCGGAGCTGCTCAACCATGCCGAGAAGACCGGTGCCGAGCTGATCGTGATGGGCAGCCGCGGCAAGCGAGGCCTCACCGAGCAGTTTGGTTCCGTGAGCCATGCGGTGCTGCACGGCGCCAAGGTGCCGGTGCTGGTCGTCAAGTAGACTGGGGGAACCAGACTGCACGGTCCCCTGAGGGAGGTCGCTCCGATGCGCATCCACATCATCTCCTGCCGCGTGCTCACCCGGGAATTCTCGGCGTTCATCGCCAAGGCCGACAACCACATCGACGTCTCCTGGCTCCCCCAGGGGCTGCACGATGTGCCTGCCGTGCTGCACAAGCGTCTGGACGCCACCCTCGACCAGATCGAGGAGGAGATTGCCAACAAGCAGATCAAGCGGGCGCCCGACTACATCGTGCTCGGCTACGGACTCTGCTCAAACGCCACGACCGGTCTGGTGGCGCGCTCCATCCCGCTGGTGGTGCCGCGGGCGGACGATTGCATCACCCTCTTTCTGGGTTCCCGCGAGCGATACCAGGAGTTCTTCACCAAGTACAGCGGGACGTACTGGCTCACCAACGAGTGGGTTGAGAACTCAGACGAGGTCCAACCGAACTACTTTGAGGACCTGCGCCGTGAGCTGATGGAGAAGTACGACGGCGATGAGGACACGGTCGAGTATCTGATGAGCGTCTCGGCCAGCTACGTCAAGAACTACAAGCGGGTGGGCTTCATCAAGTCGTGCGTGCACGAGGACCCCCGCGCCGAGGCGCTGGCACGCGGCTACGCCGACCGCTACGGACTGGACTTCTTTGACCTTCAGGGCGACAACGGCCTGCTCAAGAAGATCATCGAGGGCGATTTTGACGAGGAGAACTTTCTCACGGTGCCGCCGGGCTACGGCATCAAGTACACCGACGGCCCCGAGCGCATGATCGCGGTGCCGGCAGACGAGCTGTAGAGCTTTCGCCACCTCCGAGGCGCATCGGGCGGGCGCGTCGGGGGAGGATGCGGGGCCGTCTGTCTAACAGCCTTACCGCGGGCGCTTCTCGCTCCATCGTGGTGGAGTAACATTTCCTACCTATCCGGTGCGTTATCGGGGGATGGCGTGCTGGAGCGATGTGACCACACGATTCACGGGGTTGGGGTGCGCTATGCAACGCGGCGATTTTTACGTGCTTCTGGCGATGCTGATCTACTTCATCATCGTCCTGACCATCGGTTTCATCTATACCAAGCGCAGCAACTCGTCCACGCGCGAGTACTTCTTGGGAGGCCGCAAGGTGGGCCCCTGGTTCACTGCGCTCTCCGCCGAGGCCTCCGACATGTCTGGCTGGCTGCTCATGGGCCTGCCCGGCGTGGCTTACTTTACCGGCGCCTCCGACGCCATGTGGACGGCCATCGGCCTTGCCATCGGCACCTATCTCAACTGGAAGCTGGTGGCCCGCCGCCTGCGCAAGTACTCGGTGGTGGCCGGCGACGCCATCACCCTGCCGCAGTTCTACTCCAACCGCTTCCATGACACCAAGAACCGGGTCGCCACCGTAGCCGCCCTCATCATCCTCGTCTTCTTCTGCATCTACGTGGGCAGCTGCTTTGTGACCGTGGGCAAGCTCTTCAACACTCTGTTTGGTCTGGATTACCGCACGATGATGGTGCTGGGCGCCATTATCGTCTTCCTCTATACGCTGGTGGGCGGCTACCTCTCCGTGGTGGCCACCGACTTTGTCCAGGCCTGCCTCATGTTCTTTGCCATCCTCGTGGTGCTGATCGGCACCGTGGTCTCCGCTGGCGGCGTCGACGCCACCGCGGCGTTTTTGCAGACCATCCCCGGCTTCCTCTCGCCCACCCAGCTCTCTACCCCGCTCGATGCCACCGGAACGGCGGTTGCGGTCTCTGGCCTCGAGCAGGCCGTGGTCGACGGCGTGCCGCAGTTTGGCGCAGCCAGCCCCTACGGCACGGTGGTCATCATCTCCGGCCTGGCCTGGGGCCTGGGGTACTTCGGCATGCCGCACGTGCTGGTGCGCTTCATGGGCATCCGCTCGGTGGCCGAGGTCAAGCAGTCCCGCATCATCGCTGTGGTCTGGTGCTTCATCTCGCTCACCTGCGCGGTGCTTATCGGCCTGGTGGGACGCGCCTACATCCCCACCATGTTTGCCAGCCAGTCCACTGCCGAGAACATCTTCATCGTGCTCTCCCACATGATTCTGCCGTCATTTGTATGCGGCGTCGTGGTGTGCGGCATCTTTGCCGCCTCGATGAGTTCGAGCTCGTCGTACCTGCTGGTGTCTAGCTCGTCGGTGGCTGAGAACATCTTCCACGGCGTGCTCAAGCGCGACGCCTCCGAGCGGCAGATCATGATAGTGGCCCGCCTCACGCTGATTGCCGTCTTCCTCTTTGGCATCTTCATCGCCATGGACGAGAACTCCTCGATCTTCCGTATCGTGAGCTACGCCTGGGCTGGCCTGGGTGCCTCCTTTGGCCCGCTCACGCTGCTGTCGCTCTATTGGAAGAACGCCAACGACAAGGGCGCGCTGGCTGGCATGGTCGCCGGTGCGGTGACGGTTCTCGTCTGGCACAACCTGATTGCGCCCCTGGGCGGCGTTTGGGCCATCTACGAGCTGCTGCCGGCCTTTATCCTGAGCCTGGTGGTCAACGTGATCGTCTCCAAGGCGACCGGCGGGGCAAGCGACGCTGTCAAGGCCGAGTTCCAGGCCTTCATTGATTCGCCGGATGATGCCGAGGAGCGCAGCCTGGACGGCGTGCTCGAGGAGACCAAGGACGCCGTCGACGACCACAGCGGAGAGCTTCCAGTCGCGTAAGGGCAGGTGCTTGGGACGGTGGCACGCGGCCTGCGCCTGTTTACGGCGCTCACCTTTGACGAGAAGACCCGCGCCGCAGCCCGCGCGGTCCAGGACGAGCTGCGCCGGCACGTGGCACGCGGCACCTGGCCGGGACCCGAGAGCTTTCACCTCACGCTGTGCTTTTTGGGGAGTGTGCCGGAGGAGCGGCTCGCCGAGCTTGAATCGGTGCTTCTCGGCGTGGAGGTACCTCGCTTTGAGGTGAGCTTTGAGCGGGTGGGGCGTCTTGCAGGGCGTCGGCGCGCGGGCTGCCGGACGCCGGAGGGCGACACCTGGGTCTTGGAGGCTGCGCCGGCGCCTCAGCTGATGGCGGTGCAGAAGGACCTAGAGCTGCGCTTGGCGGGGGCGGGGTTTGCAACGCCGAGCAGGGCCTTCAAGCCGCACCTCACGCTGGGACGGCGCGTGGTGCCAGCGTTGGAGAACGATGTCTGCGCGCTAGAGAAGCCCGTAAGGTGCGCGGTTGACTCCTTTGCGCTGCTGAGGACCGAGTTCACTGGGCAGGGACCTGTCTACCATGAGGTCCTGCGCGTAGGAGCAAGCGACGGCTTCCGGATGCTGTCGGACGGAGTGGGGACTCAGGTGGAGCCGGGCCAGTCGCAGATGTAGCAGATTGCGCGGCTTTGCATGTGCGCGGAAGTCCAGCGGGAAAGCCCAGGATCCGACTCTCCGGAGCTGCACGACCAAGCCCGTATAGAGCCCCGGCTGCGTTGCTCTGTGCGGGATTTGAGCTTTTGCGAGGCCTCGCGCCCGGGCTGCGCCCCCAATCGGGCGAAAGCCCCAGGATGTGGGTGAAGCGTCGAGCTGACTTTGCCTTCGGGGGGCTCTCTCTCGTTCTGCACAATCATGAAAAGCTCAAACCTCGTACATTCAGGACTCGCCGAACGCGCCTGCTGCATCCAAATGGCGTCTTTCCTTCCAGCCAGAGAGCGGCAGTCCTGGCAGCGGATACCGTCGCTTCTATGGGCGAGCTGAGCAACAGGGCGTAAAGCGGTAGAATTGAGGGCATGCAAACCAACTACGCACATCACGGGCGGCACGGGAGCCGCGGCGCCCACACCGTTGGCGGTTCCCACAGCGCCGGCGGGACCCACAACGCGCAGGGCGCACATGGCGCACATGGCGCAAGTGCTGCGGACAGGCAACCTCCTCGGCGCCAGCGCCGGCGGGGGAGCACGGCGGCTATTGGCCTGCTTGTGGTGTTGGTCGCGGTTGTCGCGGCGGTGGGCTGGGTCGTGCGCGAGCCCCTCGAAGGGCTGCTCAACCCTGAGCGGACGCAGGCTCCGAGCGCAGTGCAAACGGGTGCCGTGGGGGACATCACTGCTGGTACCTCGTCTATGAGTGTCAATCCAAGCGATGTGACGAGCGCTCCTTCAGGGACGCCGCGCTATGAGACCGAGATTCAGGCGGCGCAGCTGGTCGACCAGGAGACGCCGCTCTTTGGCAGCTATGAGGACGTGCAATTCCACGTGGCAGTGCCCATAGACAGCCTGACCGAGCTACTGCTTCACCAAGCTTCGTACGGGTGGGCGCTGCAGATCTCGACCCCGCTTCCCGAGGCCTCGAACGAGGAGGCGATGAGTGCCGGTGGAACCGGGCGCAGTGAGGTGCAGCCAGCTGGGGATGCCTATCTGGACGGATCGGTCTTGAGGGTGTGGCGCAGCGGCCGCACGATGGCGATGGACACCGCTGTCGATTGCGGGGCTGCAGCAGGCACGCCGGTGCTCTCGCCGGTCTCTGGAACGGTGGTGCTGATCGAGCAGTACCAGCTTTATGGGGAGAGCACGGACTACCAGATTCATATCCAGCCGTACGGAAGGCCCGATATAGATGTGGTGCTCATCCACATCGTAGACCCCTCGGTCGTAGCTGGAGACCAGGTGGTGGGCGGATACACGCAGATAGGCGGGGTTCGCGACCTGTCGGCGCTGATGGGTCTCCAACTGGGCGAGTACACGGCTGAGGACGACCCCGGCAACCACACCCACATCTGCGTCAACGCTTCGGACTATCCTGGCTACTTTGGCCTGGTCGGGGCGGCTCGGGTGGATGAGAACGGGAACGTCGCGCAGGCGGCGACCATCACCGCAGATACCCCCGTTGACCAGGTCGTCGCTGCTCGGCAAGCAGCGGCTGAAGCGGCCGGCACCACCGACATCACGCTCGAGTACCTGAAGACGGCTGCGAAGTAGGATCGGCTCGGCGTCCTCCAAGGGCGAATCCTCCGTATCCTTCCAGATTTCGCTGCCGCAGATGTCACGAAAGGACATGATTCGAGCTCGCGGGCGCGCCCCGCTGCCGCAGATGTCACGAAAGGACACGCTCGCGGGGGCGGCTGGCGGTCCCTC
>OMWF01000174.1 GCA_900314665.1 uncultured Actinomycetes bacterium | reverse complement strand
GGCGTCTCCTCCACCGAGCTGCGCGCCGACAAGGCGAACCACGTGCGCTTGGGCTGCATCGGCGCCGACTACCTGGTCGGGCGCCTGGCAGAGGAGAGCAAGCACGTCCCCAATCTGCAGCTGACGAGCATCTACCCCTTTGAGGGGCAGGATGCCTCTAACGTCGCCGCCGGACTGCCGGTCACGGTGGCCTCCAGCGTGGCCGACCTGGTGGACGACGTGGACGCGGTGTACATCTCGGCCCGCATCGACCGGCGCGAGGCCCTCATCCGCGAGGCCCTCTCGGCCGGCTGCCACGTGCTCTGCGAGAGCCCCGCCTTCCTCTCGGTCGAATCGGCCCAGAGCCTGCTCGACCTGGCACGCAGCCAGGGGCTGGTGCTGATGGAGGCCGTCAAGACCCTCTTCTTCCCCGCCTTCAAGCACCTCAAGCTGCTGCTCGAGAGCGGCGTCGTGGGCGAGATCAAGGACATCCGCGCCTCATACAGCCATGTCTTCGACGAGCTCGACCGCTCCGACCCCTATGAGGGCAGCTTCTACGACATGGGGGCCTACACCCTGCTGCCGGCCATGGCCTTGATCGGCAGGGATTACATCGACTCCCAGCTGACCTGCTACAACGACGGCGACTTCAACCTGTGGACCAAATGCGACCTGCTCTATCCCACCGCCTCGGCCACCTTGAGCTGCGGGCGCGGCATGAAGACCGAGGGCGACATGGTGATCACCGGCACCGACGGCTACGTCTACGTGCCCGCCCCCTGGTGGAAGATCGAATACTTTGAGGTCCGCGGCGAGGACCTGCGCTCCACCCGCAAGTACTACTTCGAGTGCACCGGCCAGGGACAGCGCTACGAGCTCTTCGAGTTCACCCGCCGCATCGACTCGCTCTTCCGCGAGCCGGGCATCGAGGTGCCCTTCAGCGACGACATCATCGCCACCACCGAGCTCATCGAGAAGTTCGACCGCGGCGAGGTGCGGATGCTCGGCGACGGCGCCTACACCTTTGGCGGCGGCGAGCGCATCGTCGACCGCTGAGAGGGCGCGCGCCTGTAAGGAGCCGCCTCCCTACAGCTCCATGTGGTCGACGTAGGACTCAGTGAGCGAGACCATCACCTCGTCGTTGCCGCCCCCGCTGTGGCGAGGGTCGTAGCCGTGCTCGGGTATGATGCGCCAGTCCACCCCGTAGCACGCGTAAAGCAGGTCGAGAAGCTGCTCGTAGCCCACCGGGACCGGTACGATGAGGTCCTCGAAGGGCAGGTAGGTGGTCTCCGAGAAGCACTCCGCCGGCAGGGGCATGAAGTCGTTGGGGATGTCGAAGACCGCCTTGTAGCCGCTGCCCTCGTACGCCTTCCCCTCGAGCATCCGCCGCTCCATGCGCCGCCAGAGACGCTCGTTGAGAGCGTTCGGATACCCTCCCATGAGCTTTAGATACAAGCCCCGCGCACCGCCGGTGCGACGGCCCTCGTAGCGGTAGTCGTACTTATCGACCAAGGCGCGGCTGCGTCTGATCTGCTTGGTGATGGCCTTCATGCCCTGCAGGTCCTCGGGGCTCGGGCAGTTGATGAGCGGGAAGATATCCATGCACACGCCCCACGCCGCCGGTGCGTCCGCATAGCGCCTGGGCAGGCTCATGCTCTGGGTCACGCCCATGACCTGCCAGGGAATCATCGAGCCCACGCTCTTGGCGTGGCACTCCACGTAGTAGCCCTCGGGAGGCTGGCGGCTCATGACCTCCCTGAAGCGCAGGTAGTCCTCGGGCGGCATGACCACGTCTATGTCGTCGTCCCAAGGTATGAACCCCTTGTGGCGGGCGGCCCCCAGCAGGGATCCGAACATGGCCCACCAGCGCAGGCCGTGCTCGTCGCACACCTCTTTGAACGCATGCAGGATCTTGAGCTCGAAGCGCTGGTACTCCTCGATGGTCACGCTCATCTATGCCGCCTCCTCGGGCTGGGAACGGTGCCGCAGGCGGGCGGCCACGCGTTTGATGATGGAGCGGGTCTCCGCGTACTCCCGGGTGCGATGAAAGCAGAGCCACAGCACCGCCACCGGCAGCGCCATGCCGATCACGGCGTCCACCAGGAAGGCGATAAGTCCCGGTAGGGCTATGAAGCTGCAGATCCAGAAGCCGAGCAGGATGGCGCCCACGTCAAGCACGCTGTAGAGGGCGAACATCTTGACGTAGTTGCGCAGCGGGGCGTCGAAGCCGCGTCGGTAGACCGCCCAGCCCTCGTAGACGGTGGAGATGCAGAGGGTGCTGATGATGCCGGAGAGCAGCACGCCGTTCATCCCCAGGGGACGCACCAGAATGAGCATCAGCACCGGCAGGCTCACGGCCTCCAGCACCGCCTTCCACTTGGTGACCCAGTACAGGCCGTAGGCGCTGGTGAAGGCCTGGCCGGCGCAGCGCATCCCCTGGAAGTAGAAGAGCAGCGAGAGCAAGATGACCGTGAGGTCCGGCAGCACCCAGTCGCGCCCCAGCCAGATACCCCAGATAAACGGGTTGATAGCGCAGAGCAGCGCCCCTGTCACCACCCCGTAGATGAGGGCGTTGATGAAGAACGTTGTGCGGAACACCTCATACTGGCGCTCGTTGGACTCCTTGGCCGAGAGGTTGCCGACGCTGGCGATGATGGAGTCGAAGAGCTTGACCACGACCCGCTGCAGGGCGTTGGTCACCAGCTGGTAGTTGCCGTAAAGCGAGGTGGTGGCCAGCCCCACAAAGGCGGTGATGATGAGGTTTGAGGTGGGGGTGGTGGCAACCTCGGCCACGCGGTGCATGAGCAGCCCCACGATGTTCTTCTTGATGGAGCTCAAGACGCCCTTGTCGAGCGGGTCGATGTCCTTCTCGCGCAGATAGGGATAGAGGCGGTTGGCGGTATGGGAGATGACGATGTTCTGCAGCAGGGTCGAGGCGATCATGCAGCAGAGGTAGAGCAGGTAGTTGCCGGTGACCAGGAGGACCGCGATCTGCGCGCCGCACATGGCGATCTGGAAGCCGTACTGGATGAGCGAGACCACGTAGTTCTTCTGGTCGGCGGTGATGAGCGAGGCTTTGTACGAGAAGAAGTACGAGATGCCCGTGTTCAGCACGAAGCAGAAGAAGTAGAGCTTGAGGTTGGGGATGTCCGGGGCGCTGCTGCCCAGCAGCGCCGAGATGAACGGCGTCATGCAGGCGCCGGCGGCGATGACAACGCAGCCGATGACGATGTAGGCCCGCTTGAAGAGCCGCATGAGCGATTTGACCTGCTGGCGGTCGTCAAAGGCGAGCGGCTTGTAGAGGGCGAAGGTGATGGCGCTGCCCACGCCCAGGTCGGCCAGCGAGAGGATGGTGAGAAGGCTCGTGAAGAGCGTCTCCAGGCCCACGTACTCCGAGGCCAGGGTGTCGACGAAGATGGCCCGCACCACAAAGGCGCAGATGGCGTAGGCGGCCTGGCCTCCCCAGGCCGCCAGCACGTTACGCACCGAGCTCTTTACCCGCGATTCTGCCATGCGCTACCGGGTCTGCCCGCTCACTTCTTGGTGATGAAGACGGCGCCCAGCACCGGCACCCCGGCAAGCCTCAGCTGCTGGAGGGCCAGGCTCAGGTCGCGGCTCTTGGCGGCCGCGTACCTGAGCACGAGAAGCACGCAGTCGGTGGACATGACCTTTGCCAGCGCGCCCTCACGGTCTGCCAGGTCGGTGACGCAGGCGGCCTTGTCGCCGAGCCTGTCTCGGAAGGCGTCATAGAGCTTCTCGGCACCGTCGCCGGCCACGGCTCCCGCCACCGAGAAGCTCTTCAGGTCGTTGCGGACGAGCAGCGCATCGACCCCGTCGATGAGCTGCGGGGGGACCTGCCCCGGACGAGCCACGCCGATGACGGGAATCTCAAGCAGGCGCTCCACGTCGCGCGGCGAGCGCACCCGGCGGGAGAGGATGTCGTAGCAGGCAAAGACCACGATGGCTGCGAAGAGGCCGAGCAGGGCCCAGATGACCACCTGGCGAGGGTTGATGCTCGCGGCGGTCTCCACCACCGCGCTGGTCTTCGCCGGATCGACGAAGGACTCGGTGCCCCAGCTGGCAGCCTGGTTGGGCGTCGAGCCGCGCAGCGCGGGCGCCTCGGCGATGCTGATCGAGGCGAGGGGGACCTGCTCGGAGGCCTTGGCCACAGTGGCGTCGGCGATGGCCTGGGCCGCGGCGAGCACCCGGTCGGCATCGGTGCCGGTCACATCGATGAAGATGTAGCGCGAGTAGTACTCGGAGCGGGTCTCGTTCTGAAGCCAGCGGGGCGAGCTCACGGCGAGGTCCGTGCCGTACTGCTGGCGGACGGCGCCAGAGACGTCCTCGCTCAAGGCGATGCGGCGGACGTCGTTGAGCGCGTAGGTCTCGTTCAGGCTGTAGTTGTAGTGCTCGTCGCCGTTGTTGACCCCGTCCTGGTAGCCGTAGACCACCGGATAGAGGGCAAACTCAGCCGTATACTGGGTGGCCACCTCGACGGTGCCTCCCCGCACAAAGGAGGAGGCCGCGCCTATGCAGGCGCAGACGAGGGTGATGACCACGATCAGCACCCCGTGCCGCTTGATGCTCTCGAGAATCGTTCCAAAAGTAACCATTGCCATCCTATCTACTGAACGAGACGAACCGACGAGTCGACCACGATAAGCGGGCCCTCATGGCGCGCAGGGGCATCTGCCAGCACCCGCGCGCCGAGCACGGAGGCGGCGCCGGGAACCAGCGACACCCTCTTCGGCTCCCTTATCGACGGCGCCGGCGCCACCTGCACCTCCTTGGCTGTGAAGAAGCGCCACAGCAGGGCGGCGACGGCCACCACCAGCACCATGGCGAGGATGAAGCGGGTGCTGTAGATGTAGGAGATCCACTCGAACCAGTAGCCACGCGGCATATGGAAGGCGTGCATGCCGGCGAGCAGGCCGATGAGCCCCCAGAACCAGCTCTTGCCGATGGCCCGCGAGAGGGCGTTGAAGACGAGCCCCAGCACCAGGCTGCCCCCGAAGACGCCGCCGTACCCGAAGTCGGCGAAGAGCTCCAGGATATACGAGGAGCCGTAGCCCTCGCCGTCAAGGTAGCCGCCGTGGGCGAAGAACGACATGGCGTGGGCGTAGGAGTTGCCCTCCACCGCCAGGGCCACGCTGTTGGCCGTCCCCAGCGACTGCATGTGGAGCAGCTGCTGCCCGACGAAGCCCTCGCGGATGGTGGTGAACAGGTCCCCTATCGTATAGAACTTAAAGCCCAGCAGGCTCACCTGGCCGTTCACGTTGTAGGCGTACCCCATGATGGTGTACGTCACGCCCTGGCTGTAGAGGGCCTGCTCGATGGTCTTGAAGATGTTGGTGGTCTGCATCACCTGGTTTAGACGCAGGTACGACCAGAAGCCCATGACGGCTAGCCCCAATGGCAGGATAATCAGGATGAGGATGACCAGGCCGGGCGTGAACCAGCGCTCGGGATCGCCCGTCTCCTTGCGCAGTGCGGTACGCAGCCCGTAGTAGAGCAGGCAGAAGACGGCTGCGGCGACGAAGTCGCTACGCGAGCCGATGAGCAGGGTGGGAATGGTGGTGAGCACGTAGAGCGCCAGGCAGATGGTGGCAGGGCGCTTGCGCGGCAGGCAGGTGAGGTACCCGGCCAGCATATAGGGGGCCATCGCATAGAGGACCTCGATGTAGGAGGGCGCGAAGTCCGACGACTCGGTCAAATAGAACTGCAGGTAGGTCATGCCCCGCATATGCCGCCATTCGAGCAGGCCGTACACGCAGGCGCCCAGGAAGCAGACGATGAAGAGCACCAGGCAGGCGCGGCGCAGCACGTCGATGCGCTCGGAGGCGCCGGGCACGAGGCGCCGCAAGCCCGATCGCACCGCGGCCAGCGGTCGGCGGCGCCTGCCGGAGGCGGGGGCGCCCGTCACCAGGCGCAGCCGGTGAAGCGGCCGATGCTCGCGCTGAAACCAGCGGTTATGCGCTTCAAACTGATCCCACACGAGGTCCGCGATGAAGAGCGCGCCCAGCGAGAGGTAGAGCGCATAGGCGATGAAAGTCACGGGGCCGGTGGACAGCTCGGCGTTGTTCATCGCGGGGTCAAAGAACACGATGAGCGGCCGGGAGAAGACGAAGAGAAACAGCCCCAGGTAGAGGAAGACCTGGATGAACCGGCGGCGGACGTCTGTCAGCGCATGGATGAGGTTTCCCAGGTAGAGGGCGAAGGCGGCGGCCAGAACGAGGTCTGGATCGGAGAAGGCGGCTCCGGCGGCGAGCAGCGTCAGCGAGAGGGCGGTGAGGGCGATGCGCAGGACCTCTCCCACGTCACGGAGCCGTCCGCTTGCCTGTATGCCCGCCGCGGCCTGCACGCCCTCTTTCCACCACCCAATCAGGAGACCCCGCCAAAACCCGTCGAATCACAGAGCCTTGAGTATAGCGTCGGGCGGACCGGGCTTGTCTCCCATCGGCACGATGGGCGCGCCACCGCCGCCGATGCGTGCCCAAACGGCAGGCGCCTCTCGCCCTAGAGCAAGGCGTGGATAAGCGCCGTCCACTGGGGGTAGATGGCCGCCTTGGAGTACTGCTCCAAGCCCTGCGGAGCCGCCTCGTGGAACTCCTGCCGCAGGTCGTCGTCGTCCATCAGGGCTCCGAGCTTGGCTGCAAAGGCGTCGCAGTCGTAGGGCGGGATGAGGTAGCCGTTGACCCCGTCGGAGATGATCTCGGAGGGTCCCGTCACCACGTCGAAGGAGACCAGGGGCAGCCCGCAGGCCTTGGCCTCCAGCAAGAAGAGCGGCAGGCTCTCGCGATAGGACGTGAGGATGCCCACCCCGTAGGAGGGGTAGCGCTCGTAGAGGTCGTGCACCTGGCCCTTGAGCACGAGCTGCGCGCCGATGCCCGCCTCCTCGGCGGCAGCCTCGAGGTCAAAGTCGCTGGTGCCGAGAACCGCCCGGCCGTAGACGTCGATGGCCCAGCCGGGACGGCCCGGCAGCACCCGCCGAGCCACCTCGAAGAGGTGGTCGACGCCCTTCTCGACGTCGAGGCGCCCGGCCCAGATGACGCGCTTGGAGGCTGGGTCCCAGCTTGAGGCCCGCTCCTCCAGGCGGTCGGGAATCCAGTTGGGGATGCGCAGGAGCTTGTCCGGCCTGATCTGGAACTCGCGGATGTAGGCCTGGCGGCTCGCCTCGGTGAGCACCACCGTCCGCGCGCACTGCCGGGCCAGGGTGCGCTTGACCAGCATGGTCTTCTTGAGGTCGATCTGGCTCATGAGCGACTCGTGATCGCAGAAGACGAGCGGGGTGCGGGTCAGCTTGCACGGCAGCAGCGCCGCGCTCACCTCGTCGGCGCTCACCCCCAGCAGAACCTGGATGCCCTGCTCCCGGATGACGCGGCGCAGGGGCCCCAGCAGGGCCTTGGCCTTGTCCACGATGCGCTCGGCGTCGATGCCCAGCGAGAGGCAGGCGATGCGGGGATCGATCGCAAAGGCCGGAGCGCCCTTGTCCGCCAGCTGGATGAACGAGACGTCGTACTCCTCCACCAGGGCGTTTGCCACCTCGGTGGCGACCTTGATGGCGCCGCCCATGTCGGCCAGGGTGGAGATGAGGAAGGCGATGCGCGGGCGGGCCATCGCTAGTACACGCTCCGCCGGCGGTTGTTGAACTTGACCAGGCTGCGGTAGCACCCCTCGCCCACGCAGAGGGCGGCGATGGAGAACTTGCGGGCGCGCTGCAGGTAAGGGTTGGCGTCGGCAGCCTTCCTATGGGCCTTGAGGTAGCCGATGACCGCCCGCTTGGCGGCCGGGTCGACGTCGCGCGAGAGCACCATCTTGTCGAGCACCTCGAAGCGGGCCCGCAGGCAGCGGTACTCGGCGTTGGGGGCCAGGGCGGGGTAGAGCCTGGCCACCTTTGCCTGGTTGGCGTCCCACGCCTCGATCAGGTCGAGGTCCTTGGGGGTGTAGGCGGCCGAGGTGATAGTCCCCGCGTTGTGCCAGTAGTTGTAGCCGGGGGCGGTGTCCGCCACCACGGTCCCGACCCGCGAGAAGAGATCGACCACCACAAAGGCGTCCTCGTGGATGCGACCCTTGGGGAAGGGCACCTCGCGCGTCAGCCAGGTGGGATAGAGGCGGGCGTAGGCGCCCACCATCATGGTCTCGTTGATGAAGATGTCGCCCAGCGCCTGCTCGGCGCTCATCGTCCGGCGGGGCCGCGGGTCGGGCGCCTCCGAGCGGTTGGGGAAGCAGTCCCGCACGCCCACCACGGAGAGGTCGGCGCCCGTCTCCTGCAGGTTTCTCAACAGACGCTCGATGGCGTCCGGCTCGAGGTAGTCATCGCTGTCGACGAAGGTGGTGTACGGGGCGGTGACCTGGGCGATGCCGGCGTTGCGGGCGTCGGACAGGCCGCCGTTTGGCTTGTGGATCACGCGCAGGCGCCCGTCGTGGGCCGCCCAGTCGTCGCACATCCCGCCGCTCTCGTCGGTGGCCCCGTCGTCCACGAGTATGACCTCGAGGTGCGGATAGGTCTGGCCCACCACCGACTGCAGGCAGCGGTCGAGCGTGGCGGCCACGTTGTAGACCGGTATCACGACCGCTACCAGGGGGTCTTCTGCGCGTCTCTGCTTCGGCCCTTGGTTCTGCTCGCTCATCCGATGATCTCCGTGTTGTGCCAGTTGCGCTGGTCAGGCGGCAGGGGCGTCATGTAGTCGGGGCCGTAGATGGCGGTCAGCACCGTGTCGGGGTCGACCGGGCCCCTGAGCCGACGGCCCTCGTAGTCGTAGAGGCGGCCCTCGCCATAAGCCTCCAGGGGGAAGCACTCGTTGAACGATGTGCCCCCGTCGTAGTTGATGATGAGCGGGGCCTGGCCGTAGGGGTAGCGCATGAGCAGCTCGTCCATGCGGCGGTAGTACTTATTGAAGTCCTTGACGCCGTGGAAGACGGGCAGCGAGGCCAGCTTGACAAGCAGCGCCTCGGCGCCCTCGCGCTTTCTGGTGACGTCCACCGCGTCGTCGAACTGGGCCAGGCGGCTCATGCCCCGCGCCCAGAAGAGCCGCTGCTTGTGCACGCGCTGGGCAAGCCCCGGGCCGGGAAACCCGTCCAGCGGGAAGATGTCCATCCACACGTCCTCGACGTGCTCGTTGGTGGTGGCATGGTTCACGACCTGCATCTTCTTGGTGCAGATGCGGGCAAAGGCGCCGCGGTGCCGGGGGTTGTTGTAGATGGTCGAGAGGTACATGCCCTCGGGCAGCTCGGGTTCCACCGTGTTGATGAACTCCATGTAGACCGGGCGCGGCATGCACATGTCGATGTCGTCATCCCAGGGGATGAAGCCGTGATGGCGGACCGCGCCCAACAGCGTCCCGCCAATCATGAAGCGCTGGTAGCCGTGGTTCTCGCAGATGCCCTCAAACACATCGAGCAGCTCGAGCTCGACGCCCTGCAGGCGCTTGAGCTTCTCATCAGGTTGAAATGTGTCGGTCAAGGCGGCCCTGTCCTTCCCGGTTGCGTAGCGTACTAAGGATACTCTGATTGGGAGCCCGCGAGGAACGGTATACTCTCGGTTCAGGCGAAAGGAATCCCCGATGCACGGGGGTTTGGCTGGTCAAAGGACGGACATGACAGACGTGGACTTCACAGACTCCAACCGCAAGAAGCGCATCGCCATCGTGACCATGGGCGTCAAGCTGGGCGACGAGCGCAAGGGCTACGATCGATTCAAATCCCTGGCCAACATCCTGGTTGACACCGGGCACGACGTGGACCTCATCACCACCACCTTCCAGCACTGGGAGAAGGCCCAGCGCGACCTCTCCAACCCCAGCTACCAGCAGGAGCGCTTCAACGTCGTGTTCTTTCCCGAGCCCGGCTACAAGAAGAACGTGGACCTGGCCCGCATCCACAGCCATGCAGTAGCGGCCAAGAACCTCTTCAACTGGCTGCACCGGCACGCCGACTACGACCTCATCTACTCCGAGATCCCGCCCAACGACGTGGCCCTGGCGTGCGCCACGTTCTGCCACACCGAGGGCATCCCCTACGTGGTGGACGTCAACGACCTCTGGCCCGAGGCCATGCGCATGGTCCTCGACGTCCCCGTCGTGAACACCGTGCTCTTCTCCCCCATGGCGCACGACGCCGCCAAGGTCTACGAGCTGTGCTCGGCGGCGGTGGGCACCTCCGACGAGTACGCCTCCTGGCCCGAGAAGATCATCGGCAGGCCGGTCGAGCACATCACGGTCTACGTGGGCAACCGCCTGGATGCGTTTGACGAGGGCGCCCGCACCTATGCGGCGCAGGTAGACAAGCCCCAAGGCGAGTACTGGGTGACCTATGCGGGCACCATCGGCACCAGCTACGACATCAAGACCATGGTGCTCGCCTCCGAGCTGCTCAAGAAGCAGGGCCACGACGACATCCGCTTCATGATCTTAGGCGGCGGCCCCACCAAAGACGAGCTCGAGCAGCTGGCGCGCTCGCTTGACTGCAACGTCACGTTTGTCGGCTACGCCGCCTACCCTCTGATGGCCGCCTACCTGACGCAGTCGGACGTGGTGGTCAACTCCTTTGTGCGCAAGGCCCCGCAGAGCATCGTCACCAAGATCGGCGACTACCTGGCAAGCGCCAAGCCCATGATCAACACCGGCATGAGCCCGGAGTTCAGGGGCAAGGTCGACCATGACGGCTTTGGCGTCAACATCGAGCCGGAAGACCCCCAGATCCTGGCGGACGCCATCCTCAAGCTGCACGACGACCCCGTCCTGAGCGCCCAGATGGGCGCCCAAGCCCGGGCCATCGCCGAGGAGCAGTTCGACCGCTCCGAGTCTTACCAGCGCATCGTCGCCCTCATCGACCGCCTCATCGCCGAGAACGAGGCCAAGCGGGCGCAGGAGCGGGGCTGAGGCGGAGACAGCAGGGCGCAACGCCCCTCGGCGGGCCTCCTCTCTCCGCTAGTAGGAGATGACGCGCGTGCCGTAGGGGATGTTGTCGTAGATCCACTTGGCGTTTCCGAGCTCCAGGCGCACGCAGCCGTGGCTCACGCCCACGCCCACGCGGCCGTCCATCACCCGCTGAGGGCTGGAATCCTGGTAGTAGAGGACCGAGTGGAACAGGTAGTTGCCGTAGAACTGCGTGAAGTAGAAGCAGCGGGCGGCGCCGGAGTCAAAGTAGTAGCCCTTGGAGGCCGTGGTGAACGAGCCGGTGACCGTAGGCGTGGAGGGGGCGCCGTTGCCGCACTCCCAGTACTCGATGAGGGACCAGTTGCCCTGGTACCCCTCGAAGATGCCCACGTGGTGCGAGTCCGTGTCGATGAGGATCAGGTAGTCCGTGGCGCTGCTGTACGCCTGCGCCATCGCGGACATCTCCCCGCCGCTGCTCAGAAGCGCCCCGCCGGCGCTGAAGTAGTAGGGGCTCCCATCGATCCAGTACTCTCCGCGCACCATCCGGCCCGACCCAGGCTCCAGATAGTACGTGGCGTCGTTGTAGTCGAGCCACCCCTCATGCATCACGCCGCTGGGGTCGTCGAAGTAGTACCAGTACCCGTTGATCTGGTGCCAGCCCACGTACATGGCGCCATCAGGGCCGCAGTAGTACCAGTACGATCCGTAGGGCTGTACCCATCCGGTCTGAAGGGCGCCGCCGGCAGGGTCAAAGAGGTAGTAGGCGCCGTCGATCTGGCGCCAGCCTGTGGCCATGCGGCCGTTGTCGTCGGGGTCGAGGTAGTAGGTGTTGGTGCCGTAGGGCGTGATCCATCCGGTCTGCTTGACGCCCTGGCTGCCAAGCCAGTACCAGCCCCCGTCGATCTGCTGCCATTGGGTCTGAACGATGCCGTCCGCATCCGTGTAGAAGGTCTCGCCGGCCAGCTCGACCCACCCCGTGCGCGGGTTGCCGCCCTCGTCGGTGAGGCGGATCTTGCCGTCGGCCGTCTTGTCCGCCCCGACATCCCGCAGGGCTCCACGGTCATCGGCCAGCGCCAGTCCGCCCTCGAGCAACTGCACCCAGGCGTTGCGGTAGACCTTGCCGTCCTGGTAGGAGCAGTAGCGCTCCCCATCGACCGAGAAGAACCCCAGGATGGCCGGGTGGCAGTCGACGTC
>OMWF01000200.1 GCA_900314665.1 uncultured Actinomycetes bacterium | reverse complement strand
GGCCGGCCGAGCAGCGCCCCAAGCTCGGTCTCAGCCGACCACCCGCGCGCCGATCTCGCGCAGCGAGGCGCCGTCGCCGTCGTTCTCGAGCACCAGGAGGGCGTCGACCACGGTGACGCCTCCGGCACGGACCGCCTCGGTGAAGCGCGGCGGGAAGGAGGTCGAGTCCTCCTCGTCGTCCTCCACCATGTCGGTGCAGCCGGCCTGGGCCAGCAGCGCCCGGGCGGGGGCGCGGTCCGGGCCATAGGCCTTGGAGGTGTGCAGCATGAAGTCGCCCTCGTCGAAGGCGATGCAGGGGTGGGCGTGCGCAGCCCGCTCGTTGCGCTGACGCATCTCGCTGCGGTGCTTGTTCTCGAGCGAGCAGTAGTGCAGCCCAAAGGAGTAGCCCTTGTCCAGGGCGTAGAGCATGAGCGAGAGGGCCAGCTCCTCAGAGCCCGCGATGGGCAGGCCTCCGGAGTAGCCGTAGTCGTACATGGGAAAGAAGGGCGGGTTGCGCACCGTGAAGCCGCGGCGGGCGAACTCGTCCCAGTTGTGGAACGGGAAGCAGAACTCCAGCAGGTTCATGCCGGTGATGCCGATCTGCGCAAAGCGGTCGAGCAGCTGGCGCATCAGGTCGTCCGATCCGGGGATGATGGGCATCTCCACCATCACGTCGGGGATGTGGCGACCGGCGAGCTCCATGCGTGAGAGCACCTGCTCCATGAGCTCCATCCGGTCCTCGAGCTTGACCGAGAAGCGAATCTCTCGCAGGCCGGCATTGGCCAGGCGGGCGGCGGACTCCTCGGTAAGCAGGTCGCCCGAGGTGTACATGCGCAGGTGGGCGCGGGGGAAGAGCTCGCGGGCGCGGGTCAGGAAGGCGAGCGAGTCCTCCAGGTTCAGAAGCGGTTCGCCGCCGGTGAGGGCGATGGCCTCCAGCTGGCCGCCGGTGCGCTGGTACGCCTGCGCGAGCTCGTCTTCCCAGGGACAGCCCTCAACGCAGTAGCGCTCGTAGCCGGCCAGGTTGTAGTTGAAGCAGAAGTAGCAGTCGCGATGGCAACGAAAGGAGGTGGCGAAGGTCTCGCTGCCCCGGTTGCCCGTGCACTCCACGCACGCCTTAGAAAGCCAGCCCGCACGCAGGCTGGCCCCCGCGTTGCGCGACTCCACGCCCCGCCGGGCAAGCTCGGCGCGCAGCCGAGCGCGCTCATCGGCGCCTGCATCCGGCTCGGCAAAGACCACCCCCTTGGCTCGCAAGGCATCCAAGTAGCGATCGCGCACCTGGTCATAGCTTTGCAGGGCGGCGACAAGCGCTCGGTTCTCCATGGCATCTCCCTATCGCAAGGGCGCTCTTGGCGAGAAGCCTGAGCGCCCGTCTCTTCTCGGCACCTCATTCTAGGGGACGGCGCACGTCCGCTCCACCGGACAGCCGCGGCAACCTGCGTCCGGGCTGTGGCCCGGTCCCGCCACGGCCCCGGACCCCGCGAGCAGCCTCCGCGCCGGGCCCCGCGAGCGCCTCCGCCTCAGGCCCGGTCACGACCTCACCGCGACAGCGCCCCGGCTAGAACCGCCGAACGCCCGCAGAAACCCCGCCGCGAGGCACCCCCTGGCCAGAACTGCCGAAAGGCGGCGCAAAGGAGGACCTTGGGGCAGTCAGACCTGCGGTTTGCTGAGCTCCGACAGGCATTTGCAGAATCATGCATATTCGATACGTAATATGCAAGGATTTGTATAGGTAATCTCGGGTTGTCAGAGCGCAGCCTCAAAAATGCAGAGGTACCGCAAAATACCGCTTATACAGAAGATATCCAGGAGCCGTCGATTGGCTGCCCATCATAAAACTCCAGTTGAATCAGATCCCAATCGGAGCAGATCGCCCTCAGAACCGTTTGCATAAAGGATTTGCAGGGGAGATTTCGAGGTATCTCTGCATTTTTGAGGACTTCCATTTCACGTGTTCAGATTTCTATTCATATTTTTGCATATATTCTGATATTTATGCGTATAGGTGAGATAGCCACCCTATGTGTCCAGCCGCAGTCGGCCAGGCGGCATCGACGCGGGTCGGAGGCCGGGCTCTGCCGGCGACCGCAACCTGGTGGGGCGGCATCGACGCAGGTCGGAGGTCGGGCTCTACCGCCGACCGCAGCCTGGCGGGCGCCAGTGCCGGGCCTGCCGGAGCATCGGGGTCCCGAGGCGTCTACCACGCCCGGGCGGGGCGCTGCTCCCCGCTGCTCCGCAGCCCAGCCCAGTGCCTGTGAACGCCCGCTCCGCAAGCCTCACCTGCTTCGACCGCGTCGGAAGCGCTGCCGCCACTTCACCGTAGCGGCTTGGCGTCCCGACCAGATACCTCTCCGCGAGCGGTACCATGCAGATGCCGCGCAAACCGTTGCGCGGCGGCATCCTGTACCGGAGTCGCAAGGCTTCTACGAGCATGAAAGGCAGTCGGATGAGCATCAATCGCGAAATCCTCACTGCACCCCACGAGCAAATCGAGGAAGTGCAGCTTGAGGGCATCAAGAAGACCGTAATCGCCTGCTACGAAAATGTACCCTTCTATAAGAAGTCGTTTGACGACGCGGGTTTTGATCCCTACTCCTTCAGCAGCCTCGACGACCTGGTCAACGCGCCCTTCATCACCAAGCAGGACCTCCGCGACAACTACCCCTTCGGGCTCTTTGCGGTGCCCAAGAAGGACGTGGTCGAGATCCACATGTCCTCCGGCACCACCGGCATCGCCACCGTAGGCGGCTACACCCGCCGCGACCTCGAGATCTGGGGCGAGTGCTTTGGCCGCGGCGTCCTCTACGCCGACGGAGACGAGAATGACATCGTCGACGTGTGCTACGGCTACGGCTTGTTCACCGGCGGCATGGGCGCCCACTACGGCGGCGAGGCCGTGGGCTGCATGACCATCCCCATGAGCGCCGGCAACACCGAGCGCCAGATACGCGTGCTGCGTGAGATGGGCCCCACCATCATCTGCTGCACGCCCAGCTACGCCATGCACATCGCCGACACCGCCATCGAGATGGGCGTCGACCCCCGCACCGACTTCTCGCTGCGCGCCGGCATCCACGGCGCCGAGCCCTTCTCGGACAACTTCCGTGCCGAGCTCGAACGCAAGCTGGGCTACAAGGTGCTTGACGTCTACGGCCTGACCGAGTCGATGGGCCCCGGCGTGGCCATCGAGTGCATGGAGCAGACCGGCCTGCACCTGGCCGAAGACCACTTCTTTGCCGAGATCATCGACCCCGTGACCGGCAAGCGCCTGCCCGACGGCGAGTGGGGCGAGCTGGTGCTCACCTCGGTCGACCGCGAGGCCTCCCCCATCGTCCGCTACCGCACCCGCGACATCACCCGCATCCTGCCTGGCACCTGCGGTTGCGGGCGCACCCATCGCCGCATCGACCGCCTGCACGGCCGCACCGACGACATGCTCATCATCCGCGGCGTCAACGTCTTCCCCAACCAGATCGAGAATGTCATGGAGACCTTTGACCAGGTGTCGAGCTGGTACCAGATCGAGGTCAGCACCGATAAGCGCTCTCTCGACCTGGTGACCCTCAAGGTCGAGGTCAACCCCGACTTCGACCTGGACAACATGTCTGCAATCGAGAAGCTGCAGAAGGACATCAAGTC
>OMWF01000291.1 GCA_900314665.1 uncultured Actinomycetes bacterium | reverse complement strand
GGGCTCGACAGGGCTGGGGCCGGCATGGTGCGGCAGGACCGGGGCTCGAGCCTGGGTGCGACAGCGCACCGTGCCGGGGCGTATAGGCACAGTCGCCTGTCTGTCCCCCGCGACCCGCGCCCGGCGGAGCCGTAGCGCCTGTCGGTCCCCCGCGACCCGCATCCGAGCATGCGAGCTGCTAACGTGAAGGGGAAATGCGAGAGAGGAGACCTCATGCCCAAACTGCAGCTCGGAAAGTTCGTCGAGATGACCGACGAGGACTTTGACGGATTCACGCCGGACCAGCTCAAGTGCCGGTCATGCAGCGGATATGGCAACTGCGGCTTCAAGACCTACGGCATCTACCAGGGCAAGGTCTTCTCGATGTGCAACCAGCGCAAACAGAAGCTCAAGAAGGAGCGCGGCGACGCCGACGCCGTCGACCTCGAGGCGTAATCAACCGCCCTTTGCTTGCGCCCGCATCTACCAGCTGTTCAATGGAGGTATCGCATGTCCAAGATTGCCATGAAGACCCCACTCGTCGAGATGGACGGCGACGAGATGACCCGTATCATCTGGCAGCTGGTTAAAGACGACCTCATCCTCCCCCACGTCGACCTCAAGAGCGACTACTACGACCTGGGCCTCAAGCACCGAGACGAGACCGATGACCAGGTCACGCGCGACGCCGCCGAGGCCACCAAGCGCCATGGGGTGGCCGTCAAGTGCGCCACTATCACCCCCAATGCCGCCCGTGTTGAGGAGTACGGCCTGAAGCAGATGTGGAAGAGCCCCAACGGCACCATCCGCGCCATGCTCGACGGCACGGTCTTCCGCGCTCCCATCCTGGTCAAGGGCATCGAACCGTACGTGCGCACCTGGAAGAAGCCCATCACCCTCGCCCGCCACGCCTACGGCGACGTCTACCGCAACGTGGAGATGCGCATCCCCGCAGCCGGCAAGGTCGAGTTGGTCTACACCCCCGCCGACGGCGGCGAGCCCATGCGCGAACTGGTCCACGAGTTCGCGGGGCCCGGCGTGGCGCAGGGCATGCATAACCTGGACGCCTCCATCGAGAGCTTTGCCAAGAGCTGCTTCGAATACGCGCTGGCCACCAGGCAGGACCTCTGGTTCGCCACCAAGGACACCATCTCTAAGAAGTATGACCACCGCTTCAAGGACATCTTCCAGGATTTGTACGACTCGCAATACAGGGCACGCTTTGAAGAGGCCGGCATCACCTACTTCTACACTCTGATAGACGACGCGGTCGCCCGCGTGATGAAGAGTGACGGCGGCTTTATCTGGGCTTGCAAGAACTACGACGGCGACGTGATGAGCGACATGGTCTCCAGCGCCTTCGGATCGCTGGCGATGATGACCTCCGTGCTCTCCAGCCCCCACGGCTGGTGGGAGTACGAGGCGGCGCACGGCACCGTGCAGCGCCACTACTACAAGCACCTCAAGGGCGAGCAGACCTCCACCAACTCGGTGGCCACCATCTTCGCCTGGAGCGGCGCCCTGCGTAAGCGCGGCGAGCTGGACGAGACACCCGAGCTCATGGCGTTTGCCGATCGCCTGGAGAAGGCGGTCATCGACACCATCGAATCCGGCCAGATGACCGGCGACCTGGCTCGCATCACCACCCTGGCCAACCCCCAGACGCTCACCACCGAGGGGTTCATCGAGGCGGTGGCCTCTCGGCTGTAGAAGCCCGCCAAGGTCAAGACCAAGAGACGGACCCCGACGGACCTCTGCCGCAAGCGCTGCAGAGGTCCGTCGGGGATCAAGCTCATACCAGCCTAGCCTGCCGGAGCAAACCGCGTGGCCAGTAGAAGGTCAGGTGCTACCCCAGCGCCACACTCAGCGTGACGAGGATAAAACCGCAGGCAGCAGCTATAGCAGAGACCTGCACCGGCTTGGTGCGCAGCATCCGCGGCAGAAGCTCCATCGCCGCGATGTAGATGATCATGCCCGCCGCCACGCACAGGGGCACGCCCAGCATGAGCTCGGGCAGGGCGGTCGAAACCGCCATCATGACGAGGCCGCCGATGAAGGTCGAGAACGTGACCAGCGAGAGCACGGAGTGCTTGAGCAGCGGATGCTCGTGCTCCAATGCGGCAAAGATGAGCATGCCCATGGGGATGTTGTGCAGCATGATGCCCAGAGCGTAGATCGCCCCCTGCGAGAGCGAGGACGCAGCCAGCCCATAGATGGACATTCCCTCGATGATGTTGTGGATGCTCAGCGCAAAAGCGGTCATCAGGCCGATGTGGATGTTGTTGCCCTCGTGTCCGCCGGCGTGCTTCTCGTCGTGGTCAGGCACCAGGGCATCGATGACCTTGAGCAGCACGAACCCAAACGCCACCAAGGCGATGGGCACCAAGGGGTCGCCCTCCTTGTAGGTCTTGACCACCTCTGGCAGCAGGTCAAAGGCGAGCAACGCCACCAGGGCCCCGAAGGCCAGCGCCACCGAGACCTGCCCGACGCGGTGGTTGTGGCGCGCCAGCCGCACAATGAGACCGCCGATGGCAATGCTCGCACCAGCCAGCAGCGTAACAAGAAGCGCCACAGCGCACCTCCCCGTCATCCATCGAACCACGCGCCCCGCCATTCGGCGACCCCGGGCAAGACCGCGAGTCCGTCTCCCCAGCAACTCCGTCATCCACGGCACCGCGCGGCCGCCCATCGTACCCTACCACTGCTGATGAGGGTAAGCTGTAACCGATAAACGGCTAAGAGAGAGGAGCCGGACATGGGTTCTTACGAGACCGAGCAGGCGCTTATCGCGCAGGGCAAGGCCGAGCGGGGCCAGACAGCCCTCGCCTACCTCGAGGATTTTGACGCCGGCACTCCAGAGGTGGCCCGAACGCGCCATCCCGACTACACCAAGACGCTCTTTGCGCCGGAGAACGATGACATCTACCGCGAGTTCTGCTCGTACGTGGACCTGCCCAAGCCGCGCTACTTCGACGAAGTGCCCAACCCCATGAGCATCGAGGGCTACACCGCGGCGGACGTCTACCGCATCATGATAGGCAACAACTACAAGCTGGCTGACGTCGATGCCGCCGCCGTCTACAACATGATGGTCACCCTGCGCGAGAAGCCCCAGATCGCCAAACGGGTGCTTGCCTTCAGGCCCACCTGCGCCATCAGCGGCGCCTGCTAATGATGGCCGCATCTCAGCTGACCAAGCAGTTCCACGCCTGTCTGCTCCTGGTGGAGCTGCGCCTGCGTCAGGTGGCAAAGGACGCCGACCTGGAGAAGGCGCTGACTCAGGCCACGCGCGACCTGGGCCTGCTCTCCGACGACGACGTGAGCTTCTACCGCGCCTGCAAGGCAGACGACGAGGCGCTGCAACAAGGCGATAAGCCAGCGGTCGAGAGAGGTCCCGAGGACGTTCATCACCTGCAGATGCTGGCGGTCAAGCTCAACATCTGCGAGACCGTGGGATGAGGGCCCGAGGCGACAAGGGCGCAGGCGCCCGGCTCTGTCTGGCGAGGGCGGTTCTCGCCCTAGTGACGGCGCTGGCGCTGATGCTGCTGCCCGGCTGCGCGCCGGGCGGCTCGTCGGTCGCCTCCCCGTCAACCGCACAGTCTCAAGCCGCGACCAGCGTCCAGCGGGCAAGCGACGCGCCCGACGAGGACGGCAGCTATACCGCGCCTGACGAGGTGGCGCTCTACCTGCATATCTACGGGCATCTCCCGGTCAACTTCATTACCAAGGGCAAGGCGCGAGGCGCCGGCTGGGTTCCCTCGAAGGGCAACCTGGACAAGGTGTGCCCCGGCATGAGCATCGGCGGCGACCGGTTCTACAACGATGAGAACCAGCTGCCCGATGCGCAGGGCAGGACCTGGACCGAGTGCGACGTCAACTACCACGGCGGGTCCCGAGGCGCCGAACGCGTGGTCTTCTCTAATGACGGGCTCATCTACTACACCGCAGACCATTACCGGAGCTTCACCCGGCTCTATTGATGCGAGAAGGAGGCGCCAAGATGCGCGAGGTGGTCATCGACGAGGGCGCGTACCGCTCGGCAGACCAGGTTCACGCCCATCTCAAAGGCGCCCTCTCGCTGCCCGAGTATTACGGGGCAAACTTGTCGGCGCTGGCAGACTGCCTGGAAGACATCGACCAGCCGACCTGCATCCGCACGCTTGACCCCGCCGTGCCGATAAGCCCCGAGCTGGCGGATTTCTACCGCCGCCTCCGCGCCGTGCTCGAGCGCTGTGCCGCGCGCAATCCCCTGCTCACGGTGATCGTCGGGGAGCCGCGCGAGGAGCCCGGCACACGCGGGGGGCTGGCCCAACCGGCGGTGGTGGGCGTCGCGCAGTGCCAGCACCCCGCCGACGGCAACGTTGTCGCCCTGGTGGAGCGCTTTGCCGAGAGGGCCCGGGGGCGAGGCGCCGACCTGCTCGTCTTTCCCGAGAACCTGATGACCCCCTACGAGCTCCCCGCTGAGGAGTTCTGCGCCCGAGCGCAGGCGCTTGAAGGCCCCTTCTGCCGGGCTGTCGATGACGTGGCGCGCCGCTTTGGCCTGTGGCTCATCTACACGGCAAATGAGGCCAACCCCCACGGCCGGCCGTTCAACACGGCGGTGGTCACGGACAGCAGCGGGCGCCAGCGGGGGTCGTATCGCAAGGTGCACCTCTTTGACGTGGGTCGCTACCGCGAGTCCGACAAGACCGCGGCAGGAAGCGGGCCCTTCGCGCCCATCGCCACCCCGGCCGGGATGGTGGGCCTGGGCGTCTGCTACGACCTGCGCTTTCCCGAGCTTGCCCGGACGCTTGCCCTGGCAGGCGCGCAGGTGCTGGTCTTCCCCAGCGCCTGGGTGGACGGCCCCGGCAAACTCAGGCATTGGGAGACACTTCTCGCCGCCCGCGCCATAGAAAACGAGGTCTTCACCGTGGGCTGCTGCCGTTGCGACCACGGCTACCTGGGCCAAAGCCGCATCTACGGGCCCACCGGCGAGTGCCTTGCCGCCGGAGGCGACAGCGAGGAGCTGCTCTGCGCCACTCTCGACCTGTCGCAAGTGGAGCAGGCGAGGCATGCGATCCCCGTCCTCGCCCACCGCCGCCCCGACCTCTATGGGAACAGCTGACGGTCGGGCGCCTCCGCCGGGCAACCCGACGCTCCGGAACCGCTACAGGACCCCCAGCTCGTTCATGACCAGCATCGCCGCCGACACGCCGAGAAAGGCGGCAAAGGCAAGCCGCAGGCGGCGCTCGGGCATGTGCGCGTTGAGCTTGGCCCCCAGCACCGCTCCGGGGATGGTGCCGCAGGCCAGCAGCAGGCCGGCCAGCAGATAGACGTTGCCCATCATGAACTGGGTGACGGTGCCGGGCACGGCCAGAATCAAGATGGCGATAAGCGATGTGCCCGAGGCCTCCTTCATGGGCACAGCGAGCAGCGCGGTCATGAGCGGCACCATGATGAAGCCACCGCCCACCCCGCAGTAGCCCGATCCCAGGCCGGCGATGAGACCGATTCCAAACGCGCCGGCCAGACGCCCCTTGGTGAGCTGGTAGGGCGGGACTGCGACATCCGTCGGAGCCGAAGCCGCGCCGCCCTTCTGGGCCGCCCCCGTGCGCGGCAGCCTCATCGCCTTGCTCAGCATGTTGTAGGCGGAGTAGACGATGATGGCCGCCGTGATCAGCATGATGAGCCATTCGGGCGATACCGAGCCCAGGTAGACGCCGAGCGTCGAGGTGATGGACCCGCCGACGCCAAGCGCCACGCCCACCGCCGGCAGGCAGGTCCTGCTCTTGATGTGCGCGACCGCACCAGAAATCGAGGTGGGAATGATGGTGAAAAGCGACGTGGCAGTGGCCACGTGCGCGTCAAACGAGAAAAGCACGCGCAGGAAGGGCACCATCAGCACGCCGCCGCCGATGCCCAGAAGCCCCGAGCAGACGCCGATGAAGACGCCCGCCGCGAT
>OMWF01000166.1 GCA_900314665.1 uncultured Actinomycetes bacterium | reverse complement strand
GCGCGCACCGCGCCGTCGTCCACGGTCAGAACCCCCCGGGGCTTGCTGCCCAAAGCAATCCACAGCTTGCGGGCGTGCATCACCGGAGTGTCGTCTTCCTGCTCAAACTTAGTGCCCACGCTCTTGCCGGAAGCCACGTCGACAATGACGTCGGGGCGACTTCCCTCGCAGATGACCATGGGGATGTGGGCGGCCATGAGCAGGCGCGCGGCGGCCACCTTGGTGGCCATCCCGCCGCTGCCGTTGACGCTGCCCGCCCCGCCCGCGCTGGCGATGATCTCATCGGTCAGGGCGCCCACGTGCTCGAGCAGCTTGGCGTCCTCGTCGATGCGGGGGTCGGCAGTGTAGAGGCCCTCGATGTCGGAGAGCAGGATCACCAGGTCCGCCTTGATGAGGGTGGCCACCAGAGCTGCCAGCGAGTCGTTGTCGCCAAAGCGCACCTCGTCCACCGCCACGGTGTCGTTCTCGTTGATGATGGGCAGGGCGCCCAGCTCGAGGAGGCGGTTGATGGTGTTGCGGGCGTTGAGGTAGGCACCGCGCCGCTCGGTGATGCCGCGGGTGAGCAGCACCTGGCCCACGTTGATGCCATAGCGGCCGAACGCCTCGCTGTACGCCTGCATCAGGGCCGTCTGCCCCACCGCGGCCGCTGCCTGCAAGGTGGGCACGTCGCTCGGGCGCTTGCCCGGCAGCCCCAGCAGCTCGAGCCCCACCGCGATGGCACCTGAGCTCACCATCAGCAGCTGGTCGCCCTGCTGACGCAGCTGGGCCATCTGGTCCGCCATCCGCTCGATGGCGTCGCGCCTGATGTAGCCCTGCGCGTCGGTAAGGGTCGAGGTCCCCACCTTGACCACGATGGTGCGTCCCATCTACTCCTCGCCTTCCCCGTCGAGCGCGAGCTCCAGCTCCTCCATGCGGTCGTCGTCTCCGTCCCACTCGTCGACGTTCTCAAACTCGAAGGACCGTCCCAGCACCCGCACTTCGTCACCGGTCTTGGCTCCGGCGTCGATGAGCGCCTTGATGACGCCGGAGCGCTCCAGCCGGTGCTCGAGAAAGGCCATGGCCTCCTCGTTGTCCCACTCGGTCTGGATGACCATGCGCTCGACCGCCTTGCCCTCGACCCGCCAGACGCCTCCGCTCAGCTTGTGCACCGTAAAGCGCTTGTCGCGCGCCTGGCGCTTAGCCTCCCAGACCTGCGCGTAGGCCTGGGCGTCGGGCTGCTCGGGCAGGGCGCCCCTGAGCTCGCTCACCTTTTGTGCGGTGGCGGCGATGAGCTGCGGCATTCCCGCGCCGGTAACGGCTGACACGGCAAAGTACGGGGCTCCGTCGGCCTCGGCCGCCTGCCGCAGGCGCTCGGAGGCCTCCTCGGTGCCGGGCATGTCGGTCTTGTTGCCCACCACGATGCGGGGCCGGTCGGCCAGCTCGGCGGCGTACGCGGCCAGCTCCTGGTTGATGATGCGGTAGTCGTCTACCGGATCGCGCTGCTCGTAGGAGCCGGTGAGGTCGACCACGTGAAGGATGAGGGCGGTGCGCTCGATGTGGCGCAGAAACTCGTGGCCCAGGCCCTTGCCCTCGGAGGCGCCTTCGATAAGCCCTGGCACGTCGGCCACTACAAAGGAGTTGCCGTCCGCAGCCTTGACCATCCCCAAGTTGGGCTGGAGCGTGGTGAAGGGGTAGTCGGCGATCTTGGGCCGGGCGGCGCTCATCCGGGCGATAAGCGAGCTCTTGCCCACGCTGGGCATGCCCACCAAGGCGGCGTCAGCCATGAGCTTCATCTCGAGCTCGATCCAGACGCCTTCGACGGGCTCGCCCAGCTCGGCAAAGGCCGGCGCCCGGCGGGTGGAGGTCACAAAGTGGATGTTGCCGCGGCCGCCGATGCCGCCATGGCTGACGATGAAGGTCTCACCGGCGTGGGTGAGGTCGGCCACCGTCTCGATGGGCTCCATGGTCTCCTGGTCCAAGGCCTTGACCTGGGTGCCTACCGGCACCCGGAGCACCAGGTCCTGGCCGTTGGCGCCATGCATGCGCGATCCCTTGCCGTGCACGCCGCGCTCAGCTTTGAAGTGGTGCTTGAAGCGGTAGTCGATAAGTGACGAGACGCCGTTGTCGGCGCGCAGCACCACGTTTCCGCCGTTGCCGCCGTCGCCGCCGTCAGGCCCGCCCTTGGGCACGTGGGCTTCACGCCTGAAGGACATGCAGCCGGCGCCGCCGTCTCCGCCCTTGACAAAAATGCGTACCTGGTCGATGAACACGGGCTCTCCTCATACAAAGTAGGGTCCCGGCCCGCAACATGGCCGAGACCCTATGGCTTGCTAACGTGCGGCTATCAGCAGCTTTGGCTTATGCCTCGACCTGCTCGACCGGGGTGACGTGCACGCGGCGCTTATCGCCCTTGGTGAACTTGACCGTGCCGTCAGCGAGGGCAAACAGGGTGTCGTCCTTGCCGCGGCCCACGTTCTCGCCAGGGTGGAAGTGAGTGCCGTGCTGACGGACGATGATGGTGCCGGTGCGGACGAACTGCCCGTCGCCGCGCTTCACGCCCAGACGCTGTGCGTGGGAGTCGCGGCCGTTACGTGAGGAGCCGAGGCCCTTCTTGTGTGCCATGTCAAATCCCTACTCTCTGGTCTATCTGCGGGATGCGCCTACTCGGCGTCGTCCTGCTTCTCGTCGTCTGCCGCGGGGGCGGGCTCGTCTGCGGCTGCCTGCTTGGGGGCGGGAGCCTCAAAGGTGCTCGTCTTGCCATCGGGAGTGGTGATGGCCGTGGCCTGGATGCGCGTGAGCTGCTGACGATGGCCCTGCATCTTCTTGTAGCCCTTGCGCTTCTTGAACTTGAACACGAGCTGCTTCTCGCCCTTGAAGTGCTCGACCACCGTAGCTTCCACGCTGGCCTTGGCGAGCTCGTCTGCGTCGACGACGATGCCGTCGTCCGTGGAGATGAAGAGCACCGGCAGGGTGACCTTATCGCCCGGCTCCGCCGCCAGCTTCTCAACCTCGATGACGTCGCCCAGAGCGACCTTGTACTGCTTACCACCAGTTGAAACGATTGCGTACATGGATGTCTAACCCTTCAGTAGCCACAAATGCAGACGAGAACGTTACCAGCCGCACCCCTCAAACGTCAACAGAAATCCGGACGCGTCTGGCGCAAGGTTGCAGCAATCCGTCAACGCCACAACTCGGATTGCAGGGTACCACGAATGGGCCAGACAACGCAGGACGGACCGACCCAAGCGCCCGTCTCAGCGACCCCACGAGAGCACCTCGAAGGAGGCGTCCGCAAAAAGCGGGTCCGCCGCATGGCCGCGCACCGTCTCCCACTGCTCGGGAGTGAGCTCCGAGAACCACACCCGCATCCCCAGTCGGCGCTCCACCAGAGCCGCCAGGTCGCGCGTCGGTGAGGCGACCAGGGGAAAGAGCCGGCTGCCCACCCCCACGGTGGCCGCCTTCGAGCTGACGTGGGTGGCCAGCACCCGCAGGAGCTTGCGCCCAAAGAAGTCAAACAAGGCCTGGTCGGTCAGCTCGCCGTGGGGCGCGCCGCAGCAGCCACACGCCTGGGTAAGCTGCTCGGCCAGCGGCTGAGCGCCACCCCTGCGGGTGACCTCGACGAGCCCCGCCGAGCCCATCTCCCCCACCCCGGCTTGAATGCCCAGGCGCGAAAGGGCTTCGCGCAGGCGAGCCGACACCTGCCTCCGGTCGCGCGTCGAGCGCAGCGATATGAAGTCGATGACCAGGGCCCCGGTGATGTTGCGGGCGGCGATCTGGCGCGCCACCTCGTCAGCCGCCTCCAGGTCCACGCCGAGCGCCCGGTTGCCCTTGGCGCTCCCGCCGGCCGACGAGGCATGACCCGAGTTGACGTCGATCACAGTCAGGGCCTCGGTGGCGTCGATGGCGAGCCACACCCCGCTCGACAGCGTCACGACCCGCCCGAGCAGCGATTCTTCAGGGTTTCCCAGCCCATGGGCGGTGAAGAGGTCGGTACCGGGGTCCGGGTGCTCGAGCGTCAAGCGAGGGCGCGAGGCCTCCGGCAGGTCGCTGATCAGCGACCGCAGCCGGTCTCGCAGGCTCTCGTCATCGACGCAGAGGGCCTCTGCCCCGCAGGCCAAGGCGCGCCGCAGAGCCCGGTCAGCGAGGCCGTCGCCCTCAGCGATGCAGACAGGGCCGCCATCGGCGCAGGCGGCCCGGTAGATGCGGGCAAAGCGCGCGGCGAGAAGCCGCACGTCGGCCTCGAGGTCCTCCTGGGAGATGCCGGCGGCTGAGGTACGCAGCACCACGCCCGGGGCAAAGCCCCGGGCCGGCACCAGCCGGGTCCCCGCCAGCTCGGATGTCAGCTGTTCGGCAGCTCGTTCCTCAAGCTGGGGCACCAGTTCCCGAAGGCGCGTCCGCTCAGGTCCCGGCAGCGAGCGAGAGGTGCCCGACAGGGTGTGTTCAAAAGGCGCAAGCAGGGAATAGGCGCCGGCGAGCGAAGGCGACATCGAGACCCGCGGCCCCTTGGAACCGCTCGCCTCGCGCACGACCTGCACCACAATGGTGCTCCCCTGCTTGATCACGCCCGCGATGTCTGGGCGGCCCGGCACCTTGGCCCCAGCCGCCACCAGCTCGTTTGCCGAGAGAAAGGCTTGCGGGGCACCGGGAATCCCCAGGTCCACGAAGGCAGCGTGCATCCCGCTCGACACCTTTGACACCCTTCCGCGCCAGATGCTGCCCACCCGGGCGGCGTCAGCGTCATCGGCCCCCTCCTGGCCGTAATCCGCCAGGCGCCCGTCTTCGAGGAGGGCGGCCCGCTGGCCAAAGTCGTCAGATGAGATCAGGAGCTCCCAGCTCACAGCGGCCTCCCCTCTCCCGCCAAGCCGCCAGCCGCGTCTGCGCGGGCTGCGGCGCGGGCGTAGGTCGCGACGTGCGCCAGCCAGCGCACCGGCAGGTCGACCGGGGCCAGCGATTCCAGCTCGGCGAGCAGCGCGTCGGGCCGCAGCGAGCCGGACTCGTCGGAGCGAGTCATGAAGGCGAGCTCAAGCAGGGCCGTGCCCGCGGTGGCGGGGGCCAGCGTGTCGGGGTCGGGGGTTTCTCGCGGT
>OMWF01000165.1 GCA_900314665.1 uncultured Actinomycetes bacterium | reverse complement strand
TGCGCAACTGTAGACTATCGCCCATGCGTTAGCAGGGGAGGCAACTCACACTTGAGGTTCTACATCGATCCAGGCACGGGGAGCATGCTCTTTGCGATTCTCATTGGAATCGTGGGAGCCTTGAACTACGTGTTTCGCGTGGCCATCGTCAAACTCCGATTCCTACTGAGCGGCGGTAAGAACGTGTCCGCCAACGATAAGGTCATACCCTACGCGATCTTCTCGGACGACAAGCGCTACTGGAACGTGTTCGAGCCTTTGTGCCGCGAGTTCAGCAGGCGGGGCATCGACGTGGTCTACCTGACCGCCTCGCCCGACGACCCTGCGCTCTCCTGCCAGATTCCCCACGTTGAGGCCAAATTCCTGGGCGCTGGCCAAATGGCCTTTGCCAAGCTGAACCTCATCAAGGCGACTATGGTGATATCGACCACCCCCGGTCTCGACGTGTATCAGTGGAAGCGCTCAAAGGACGCCAAGTGCTACGTCCACGTGCTCCACGCCGCCGGCGAGGTCGTCCTGTATCGCATGTTTGGCCTGGATTACTACGACGCGGTCCTGGTCGCCGGCACATTTCAACAGCGAGACATCCGCGACCTCGAGGAGCTGCGCGGCCTGCCTGCAAAGGACATCGCCTTGGCTGGCATCCCCTACATGGACGTGATGGCGGCGCGCCTCAAGGAGAGCGGGCCCGTTCCTGAGCATCCGCGCACCGTGCTCCTGGCTCCGTCGTGGGGGCCGAGCGCCATCTTTGCCCGGTTTGGGGGCCAGATCATCGAGCGTCTCCTGGCCACGGGCTATCACGTGATTGTGCGGCCCCATCCGCAGTCGTTCAAGTCCGAGAAGGACCTCATCGACACGCTTATGGCCGATTACCCCGCCTCCGACCAGCTGGAATGGAACCGCGACGTCGACAACTTTGACTGCCTGCGCCGCTCGGACGTCCTGGTGTCGGACTTCTCGGGCGTGGTCTTTGACTTTGCCCTGGTCTACGACAAACCGGTCATCTACACGGACCCCAACTTTGACCTCGCGCCCTACGATGCCTGGTGGCTCAAGCGCGAGCTGTGGACCCAGGGAGCGCTGCCCCGCCTGGGGATGCAGCTTACCGAGGAGGGCATGGACAACCTCAAGTCGCTTATCGATACGTGCCTTGAGGACCCGCGCTTTGCCCAGGGCCGAGACCAGGTCCGCCAAGAGGCCTGGCAGTGCTATGGCCAAGGCGCCCAGAAAACCGTCGACTACCTTGTCGCCAAACACGGCGAAGTCGTCAAGCAGGCACAAGAGGTAGCGTAGCGTGAGCATCCTCGATGTCTTGTACACCCTGTTCATCGAGCCTTTGCGCCTCATCTTTGAGGTGCTCTACATGTTTACCTACAACATCATCGGCGACCCGGGGTTTTCCATCGTGGCCCTGAGCCTGATGATGAACTTCCTGGTACTGCCCCTGTATATGCGCGCCGACGCCATGCAGGAGCACGAGCGCGACATGGAGGCCCGCCTGCACGACGGGATCGCGCACATCAAAGCCACCTTCAAGGGCGACGAGAAGGTCATGATGCTCCAGACCTACTATCGCCAGAACAACTACCGTCCCACCGACGTGTTCAAGGGCTCGATATCGCTCTTCCTCGAGATTCCCTTCTTTATCTCGGCGTACATCTTCCTCTCAAACCTCGGGCTGCTCCGCGGCGTCTCCTTTGGACCGATCCCCGACCTCGGGTCGCCCGACGGGATGCTGACTTTGGGCGGGCTTGCCATCAACGTCCTGCCCTTTATCATGACGGGCGTCAACCTGGTCTCGTGCGCTATCTTCACCAAGCAGATGCCGAGAAAAACCAAGATCCAGCTCTACGGCATGGCCGCGTTCTTTCTGGTCTTCTTGTACGCCTCGCCGGCGGGACTGGTCTTCTATTGGACCCTCAACAATGTCTTTGCCCTGATAAAGACCATCTTCTATAAGCTCAAGAACCCCAAGAAGGTGCTGGTTGCCCTCTTTGCGGCAGGGGGAGCGGCGCTGGTGGTCACGGCCCTGACCGTGCTGGCCGGCGCGGCGCCCGACCGACAAGTGACGGTGCTGGTCATCGGCATCGGCTGCATGGTTCCGGCCGTGGCCCGGGCGTTGGGCCGCGTCATCACGCGGCGGCCCAGGCCCATCACGATGGAGCCCCGCACGCAGCGCTTTGTGGCCGCTGCGCTGCTGATTACGGTGCTCATGGGGTTCCTCATCCCCTCGGCGGTCATCTCCTCCTCGCCCCAAGAGTTTGTCTTCATGGGCGACTACCTCAATCCGGTCTGGTATGTGGTGCGCGCCGCCTGCCTGGCTGCCGGGCTGTTCCTGGTCTGGTTCGACGTGTTCTACTGGCTTTGCAACCGCACCGCCAAGGTCATCTTCGAGGCAATCATGTGGGTGGCCTGCGGGTTTGCGGTGGTGGACTACCTGTTCTTTGGGACGGGCCTGGGCATCCTCAGCGGCGTTCTGCAGTATGAGAACGGCATGAGCTTCAACGGCTCCGAGATGCTTCTCAACGCGGCGGTTCTCGCTGCGGTGGCGGTGGCGTTCGTCCTGGTTTTCCGGAAGTTCCCCAGAGTCGTTCCCACCGTGCTGGTGGTGGCTACCGTGGCGTTTGTCGGCATGGCCGGCTATAACACGGTCTCCATCAAGGGGGCCATCGAAGATTCGGGAATCGCCGAGCGTGCCGAGCAGGAGGCGCCCGTCTTCACCCTCAGCAAACAGGGGCATAACGTTGTGGTGCTGATGCTCGACCGGGCCCTGGGCGAGCTCACGCCCTACCTCATGGCCGAGAGGCCCGATCTGCAGGAGCAGTTCTCGGGATTCACCTACTATCCCAACACGATATCGTTTGGCGGGTTTACCAACTTTGGCACGCCCGCGCTCTTTGGCGGCTACGAGTACACGCCCGAGGAGATGAACAAGCGCGACCAGGAGAACCTGTGCTCCAAGCAGAACGAGGCGCTCAAGGTCATGCCGGTGCTGTTTGACCAGAACGGCTACCAGGTCACGGTTTGCGACCCCTCTTACGCCAACTACCAGTGGATAGCCGACACCTCGATCTACGACGACTACCCGGACATCAGCACCTACGTCACGGACGGCTACTTCACTGGGGCCGAGGAGGCGCGCAAGTCGGTAGACAGCAACATGCGCAACTTTTTCTGCTTCTCCTTTGTCAAATGCCTCCCCGTGGCGCTGCAGCCTGCCTTCTATAACGACGGCATCTACAACTCGAGCACCTCGCAGGAGGACTTCTCCGTCTCCCAAACCACCACCTCAATGACTACGGCGGATGGGCGCTATGCTCCGTTTCTCAACTCGTATAAAGAGCTTGAGAGCCTTGAATCCATGACCCAGATCGATGACGGCTCCGCCAACACCTTCCTCATGATGACCAACCTCACGACCCATGAGCCGGTGATGCTCCAAGAGCCGGACTACACTCCGGCAGACCACGTCGATAACAGCGCGTACGAGGGAGCCGTCCAGGACCGCACTGCCGATGGTCAGACGCTTGCCATCAGAAATGAGAACCAGGTCATCCACTATCACGTCAACATGGCGGCGCTTATCCAGGTTGGCAGGTGGCTCGATTACCTGAAGGCCAACGGCGTCTACGACAACACGCGCATCATCATCGTGGCCGACCACGGCACGCCTCTCCATCAGCGGCCCAACGTGGACATCGAGTGCGACCCCAAGTGGGGGTATCTGGCCAATGTGGAGTTCTACCATCCGTTGCTGCTGGTAAAGGACTTTGGCGACGGCTCATATACCACGTCGCAGGAGTTCATGACCAACGGCGACGTCCCTGCGCTGGCAACGAGCGGACTGGTCGAGAATCCGGAAAACCCCTTCACGGGCAAACCTCTCAACAACGCCGAGAAGACCAGTCATCCCCAGCACGTCTACGGAAGCGAAGAGTGGGATGTCCAGGTCAACAACGGAAACACCTACCTGCCCGGAGGAGTGTGGTTCTCGGTGTCAGACGACATGCGCGATCCTGCCAACTGGACCGTGCTGGGGTCGGAGCTGCCGGAGAGGTGATGGGGGCAGGCGGGGCTGCCTGGCCTGCGCCAGTCGGCAACCCCTTTAGAGCGCTGCCTGGTCGACGAGCTCCTGGTACACCCAGCATTCGGGTGCGTGGGCGTTGATGATGCCTGCTGCCTGCAAAAACGAGTGGATGGTGACCGGGCCGGCGTACTTGATGCCGCGGTGCTTGAGGTCTTTTGAGACCGTGCGCGAGAGGCGGCTATCCGTGATCTCGGGCGGCACGATGACTGGCTCTCCGTCGACAAAGCCCCAGAGGTACGCCTCAAAGCCCCCGTATTCCTGCGCGATGTCCAGGATTACGTTGGTGTTTGAGATGCTGGCCTCGATTTTGCCGCGGTTGCGCACGATGCCTTTGTCGGCCATCAGCCGTTCTACGTCCGCAGGGCCATATCCTGCGACTTTGATGGGGTCAAAGCCGTCGTAGGCGATGCGGAAGTTCTCGCGCTTGGCCAGCAGCAGCTCCCAAGACAGGCCGGCTTGAAAGAGCTCGATGGTAAAGAGCTCATAGAGTTTGCGTTCGTCATGGAGCGGACGGCCCCACTCGTTGTCGTGATAGGCGATGTACTCTGCGCTTTTGCCTCTGATCCAGGGGCAGCGAACGCAAGTATCGGGGTGAGCGGTCTGATTCATGGAGGTCTCCTTTGCCGAGTGCTTGAGGTATAGCGCATGGGGAGGGGCTCCTGCCAGGGGTTTGGGTTCCGGTTTCACAGAATGTACAGGCTAGCGTTATGTAGAGGTTACCGAGGCTTAAGAAAACTTTAAGAATTGGAATCTATTCTTTGTAGTGCCGGTCGAGAGAGGGCGGCTTGAAATCCCCAGCAAGCGTAAGCCCGATGCCGGTGACAACCCCTATACCCCTGTTCCTTTGCGACGCCGCCCTACTCCCCTTGGGCGGCGCTTCGCATTTTGGGAGAAAGGGGAGCGGGATGTCCGTGCAGAAGCGGCAGGCAGCGCGCACTGCGACTCCGGCCGGCTGGACCAACCCGCGCTGTTTGCGGAGTCCTTCAAGCGCGGCGTGCGCCGACTTGAGGAGTCTGGCTGCACGGTAAAGGTCGTGCCGGGACGGGTCCCCCGCTTGCGGTCTTTGACGAGAAGGCCGCCTGGTATGGGGGCTATCGCACCTCCCGGCTTTGCCACGGGGGAGGATTGCTGCCTGCGGTTTACCAGCGCGGAAGTGGCGTACGACCTGCTTCACGAGGTGGGACTGAAGACGGGGGCATGTTGGTTCGTGAAGGATGGAGGAGCCGGGGCCGCGATGCCGCACGACCTGCGCTCCCCTCAAACCCGCGCCGAGTTCCATTCACGTCACTGCTCTGACGCAAATGTAACAAAATGTTCGGTTTTGGAGCTGCAGGGCTCTTGCCGCGACGCAAATGTAATGAAATGTACGGTTTTCCGGAGCCGAGGCTCCGGAGGAGGGGTCGGCGGACGCCCTCGGTCGGGCGAATCCTGGGCTTTTCCTGCGAGTCTCAGTCCGGGCTCGGTCGTGTCCATAAAGTGGTGTAAAAGACGGGAAGTGAGCCAGAGGCCCGTCGACCAATTAGACTTGCAATCGCCAAACCACAAG
>OMWF01000030.1 GCA_900314665.1 uncultured Actinomycetes bacterium | reverse complement strand
GCTGCAATGAACGTTGCAAGGGCCGCTCTGCCGGTCAAAACCCGAGAAATCCCTTTGTGGAGGACGCCTCTTCATGGCAAATCTATTTAGCAAGTTGCTGGGCGCGGGCGCCGATAAGGACGTCAAGATGTATAACGGCCTCGTCGGCGAGGTCAACGCGCATGCTCACGAGATGGAAGAGCTGACGGACGAGGAGCTTACCGCTCAGACCGCTCGTTTTCGCGAGCGCTATGAGCACGGCGAGTCTCTCGACCACCTGCTGCCCGAGGCTTTTGCGACCGTTCGTGAGGCGAGCTGGCGCACGCTTCACATGCGTCACTTTGACGTGCAGCTGATTGGCGGCATGGTCTTAAACGACGGCAAGATCGCCGAGATGAAGACCGGTGAAGGAAAGACCCTGGTCTCAACCCTGGCGGGCTATCTCAACGCCATTCCGGGCACGGGAGTGCACGTGGTCACCGTCAACGACTACCTCGCTAAGCGCGACAGCCAGTGGATGGGGCAGGTCTATCGCAAGCTGGGCATGACGGTGGGACTGATTCAGGCCGGCATGGACCCGGCTTTGAAGAAGCCTTCCTATGAAGCCGACATCACGTACGGCACCAACTCCGAGTTTGGCTTTGACTACCTGCGCGACAACATGGTCACGCGCAGACAGGACCGGGTACAGCGCGGACACGCCTTTGCCATCGTCGACGAGGTCGACTCCATCCTCATCGACGAGGCCCGCACTCCGCTCATCATCTCCGGCGCCGGCACCCGCGCCGCCGAGACCTACGTCAAGTTTGCCCGCGCGGTCAAATCCTTGAAGCCTGAGGTCGACTTTGAGATGGATGAGGCCAAGAAGACCATCTACACCACCGAGAGCGGCTTGGAGAAGATGGAGCGGGCCACCGGCGAGGACATCTACTCGGACCCCTCCGGTCAGCTGGTCAACCACCTGCAGCAGGCGCTCAAGGCCCAGTTCCTCTTCCATCGCGACGTCGATTACGTGGTGGTTGACGGCGAGGTCAAGATCGTCGACGAGTTTACCGGCCGCATCATGGAAGGCCGCCGCTGGTCAGAGGGCCTCCACCAGGCCATCGAGGCCAAGGAGGGGGTGGCCATCAAGGAGGAGAACCAGACGCTGGCCACCATCACCCTGCAGAACTACTTCCGTCTTTACGAGAAGCTCTCCGGCATGACCGGTACCGCCATGACCGAGGACGCCGAGTTCCGTGACATCTACAAGCTGGCCGTGGTGGCGGTGCCGCCCAACAAGCCGGTTATTCGAGATGACCGCAACGACCTGGTCTACCGCACCATCGACGCCAAGTTCAACGCGGTTGCCGACGACGTCGAGGAGCGCCATGCCAACGGCCAGCCGGTGCTGGTGGGCACCGTCTCCATCGAGAGCTCCGAGAAGCTCTCGCGCCTGCTCGACAAGCGCGGCATCAAGCACAACATCCTGAACGCCAAGCACCACGAGCAGGAGGCCCGCATCGTGGCCCAGGCCGGACGGCAGGGCGCGGTCACCATCGCCACCAACATGGCCGGACGCGGCACCGACATCCTGCTGGGGGGCAACCCCGACGTTCTGGCCGAGGACCTGCTGGTCCAGCGCGGCATCGACCCCGAGGAGGCCACCGAGGAGCAGCGTGCGCAGGCTCGGCAGGAGGCTCGTGAGACCTGCAAGCGCGAGGGCGATGCAGTGCGCGCGGCCGGCGGCCTGTGCGTGATCGGAACCGAGCGCCACGAGTCCCGTCGAATCGACAACCAGCTGCGTGGCCGTTCCGGCCGTCAGGGCGACCCCGGCGTCACCCAGTTCTACCTCTCGCTCGAGGACGACCTGATGCGCCTCTTTGGCGGCGAGCGGATGGAGCGCGTCTCACACACCATGGAGCGCATGAACATCGACGACGACGTGCCGTTGCAGGCCAAGATGGTGAGCAAGGCCATCGAGAACGCGCAGCGCACGGTCGAGCAAGTCAACTTTGCCGCCCGTAAGCACGTCCTCGAGTACGACGACGTGATGAACAAGCAGCGCGAGGTCATCTACGGCGAGCGCGACAGCATCCTCGACGGCAAGGACATCCACTCCCGCGTCGAGCAGATCACCCAGGACACCGTGGCCAAGGAGGTCGAGGGCTTCTGCGACCTGAAGCAGGACGAGGAGGACTGGGATTGGGACGGACTTCAGACTTGGTTCAACGAGCTTACCGGGCGCTCTGACTTCGATGTCGCCGAGCTCGAGTTTGACGACGACCTCGACGATCTTATCGACCAGCTGGTCGACCACGTGGAGGAGCTCTACGCGGAGAAGGAGAAGGCCCTGGGCGAGGAGGCCACCCGCCATCTGGAAGCCCAGGTCATGCTGCGCGTCATCGACACCCGGTGGATGGCGCACCTCTCGATGATGGACTACCTGCGAAACGGCATCGGCCTGCGGGCGATGGGCCAGAAGGACCCGCTGGTCGAGTACAAGACCGAGGCCTACCGCATGTTTGGCGAGCTGGTCGACTCCATGTACGAGGACTACCTGCGCATCATCATGCGTCTGCAGATAGCCGTCCGGGCCGACGCCCCGCAGCCTCCGCGGCGGATGATGCTTTCCGGCCCGGCCGACCCTGATGGCGGCAACGCGGCGGCTGCCCGCCCGCAGGCGCCTTCCGCCCAAGGTGGCGCCCGCCGCGCGGAGAGTCAGCAGGGTCAGCAGGCGCAGAACCGCCGTGCCAGGCGCGCCCAGGCAGCTGCCCTGAAGGAGGCCGGCGAGGTGCCCAAGCCCAGCAGCACGGCGCCTTCGCGGACGGTGGTCAAGGATAAAAACGACCCGTGGGCCAACGTGGGTCGCAACGATCCCTGTCCGTGCGGCAGCGGGCTTAAGTACAAGAAGTGCCACGGTAAGGGTCTGTGATGGCAGCAACAGAAGGTGTGGAGAACAAGGGCGCAGAGCTGGCGGCAGTCCGCCGGCGCATCGAGGAGATCTCCTCGTATCTGCATATAGAGGATAAGCGCAATCAGATTGCGGAGCTTGAGAAGAGCACGGCAGAGCCGGGGTTTTGGAATGACGCCGCCCACGCCCAATCGGTGATGGCGCGGATCTCGGGCTTGAAGAGCGATGTCAGCGCCTACGACGATGCGGTTCAGACGCTCTCCGATGCCGAGGTGGCAAACGAGCTGGCGGTGGAGGGAGAGGATCCGGAGATGGCGGCCGAGGTGGAGAGGTCTCTCTCCTCGCTGCGCTCCGACATCGATGAGCTGGAGCTTGCCTCCTGGTTCACCGGCAAATTCGACTCCGGCGACGCCATCGTGAGCGTCACTCCTGGCGCCGGCGGCCTTGAGGCCCAGGACTGGACCGAGATGCTCTTCAAGATGTACCTCAAGTACGCCGAACGCAAGCACTGGAAGGTGACGGTCAACGACGCTCCTCCGGGCGAGGCCATCGGCCTGGACCGGGCGACCTTCACCGTCTCGGGGCACAACGCCTACGGGATGCTGACCTCGGAGCAGGGGGTTCATCGGCTGGTGCGCATCTCGCCCACGGACGATAAGAAGCGCCGTCACACCACCTTTGCCGGCGTCGAGGTCCTGCCCGTGGTGCCCGATGACATCGAGGTCGATATCAACGAGGAGGACCTGCGCATCGACGTGTACCATTCCTCGGGCCACGGCGGCCAGGGCGTCAACACCACCGACTCGGCGGTCCGCATCACCCACCTGCCCACAGGCATCGTGGTGACCTGCCAAAACGAGCGCTCTCAGATTCAGAACAAGGCCACCGCGATGGGCATCCTGCGCTCCAAGCTCTACGAGCTCGAGGAGCGCAAGCGCCAGGAGGAGCTCGACGAGCTGCGCGGCCCGCAGCAGGACATCTCCTTTGGCAGCCAGATCCGCAACTACGTGCTCTACCCGTACCAGATGGTGAAGGACCTGCGCACCGGGGTGGAGACGGGCAACGTGGAGGCGGTGCTTGGCGATGGGGACCTCGACCAGTTTGTCATCGCCTATCACCGTTGGCTGACCTCGCAGCGTGGAGAGAGCCGTCGTTCGTGACGCTTCTGCCGTCTGCCGGTGGTATCGTGGTTATGCGTGTCACCCGTAAGACCAGCGGATTTGAGGGCAGGCAGTATGACAGAGACATTTGACCAGTCAGAGGTGTCCGCTAAGGCGCAGGCGCTGCGTCAGGACATCATCGCGATGCTTACCGAGGCGGGGAGCGGACACCCCGGCGGGTCGCTCTCGGCCGCCGACATCGTGGCCACGCTGTACTTTGGCGGCGTGCTCAAGCACGATGCGGCTCAGCCGGACGACCCTGCGCGCGACCGCTTCGTCCTCTCCAAGGGCCATGCGGCGCCGGTGCTCTATGCGGCGCTCGCCGAGGCCGGCTATATCGAGACGAGCGAGCTTGCCACCCTGCGCAAGCTGGGGTCGCGCCTGCAGGGGCATCCCGATTCCAAGAAGCTGCCGGGCGTCGAGGTCTCGACCGGCTCGCTTGGGCAGGGGCTCTCCATCGCCACCGGCCTGGCGGCGGGTCTGGGGCGGCAGACGCCTGCTCCCTGCGTCTTCTGCCTGCTCGGCGACGGCGAGATAGAGGAGGGCCAGGTCTGGGAGGCGGCGCTGTTCGCCGCCCACCTCAAGCCCTCCAACCTGGTCGCCATTATCGACAACAACGACCTGCAGATCGACGGGCACTGCTCTGCGCTGGTGGGCCTCACCAACATCGCCCAGCGCTTCTCGGCCTTTGGATGGCAGGTGCTTGAGGTGGACGGCCATGACGTGGCCGCCCTCCACCAGGCGCTGACCAAGGCCAAGGAAGCGGTCGACGGCCCGTACGCCATCGTCGCCCACACGGTCAAGGGCAAGGGCGTCTCCTTCATGGAGGACCAGGTGGGCTGGCATGGAAAGGCCCCCAACGCCGAGCAGGCCGCGCAGGCCTTCGAGGAGCTGGGCGGTGCTCCCGCCTGGTATGTCGAGCTCACCGAGGGGAGGCGGTAGTCATGGCAGAGGTCAAGATGGAGGCCACGCGCGCCGCATATGGCGAGACGCTCATCGAGCTGGTGAAGCAGGGCGTCGACGTGGTGGCCGTGGAGGCCGACCTGGCCGGCTCCACCACCACCGCCAAGCTGGGAAAGGCCTACCCCGACCGGCTTTTTGACGTAGGCATTGCCGAGCAGAACATGATCGATGTGGCTGCGGGCCTGTCGCTGGCCGGAAAGGTGGCCTTCACCGGCTCCTTTGCCGTCTTTGGAACTGGTCGCTCCTATGACCAGATCCGCAACACCGTGTGCTACTCCAAGCTCAACGTGAAGATCGCCCCCACCCACTCGGGCGTGTCGGTGGGCCCCGACGGCGGCTCGCACCAGATGCTCGAGGACATCGCGCTCATGCGGGCGCTGCCGGGAATGCGGGTGCTGGTGCCGGCCGATTACGTGGCCGCCAAGGCCGCCATTCGCCTGGCCGCCGCCGTCCCCGGCCCCTTCTACGTGCGCCTAGGCCGCGCCAAGGTGCCGTGCGTGTATGAGGAGCCGTTCGTCATGGAGCTGGGGCGCGGCTCGGTGGTCAGGCCCGGCACGGACGTGACGATCGTGGCTTGCGGCATCGAGCTCGACCAGGCGCTCAAGGCGGCGGAGGTGCTGGGCGGGCGCGGCGTCAGCGCCGAGGTTATCGACATGCCCTCCATTAAGCCGCTTGACGAGGACCTGCTGCTGGAGAGCGTGGGCCGGACGGGCTGCGTGGTGACGGCCGAGGAGCACAGCGTCATCGGCGGTCTGGGTTCGGCGGTCTGCGAGGCCTTGGCCGAGAAGCGCCCCGCCCCCGTGGAGCGCATTGGCGTGCGCGACACCTTTGGCACCTCGGGCGAGCTTGCCGAGCTGCTTCCGCACTTTGGGCTTGACGCCGCCGCCATCGCGGCAGCTGCCGAGCGGGTCATGGCGCGCAAGTAGGGAGCGCCGGCCCGCAGGGCCTTACACGAAGAATCGAGCGGGGCTGCACCGGCGGTGCGGCCCCGCTTGCCTTTGCAGGGGGATGCGAGATGGCGCTGAGGCCCCGGCAGAGCGTTTTTAGCTCTGCGTTACTCGCCTGCGGTTTGTTCACGGGATGTTCATACCTTTGGAGTAACGTGTCTTAACCGTGTTTGCTACCATGACCCGTGTATAGACAGGTCAGCTGACGGCAAGCGAGTCAGCGCAAGCAAACGCCGGTCCGCGATGACGGGCCCGCAGTAGGGATGGATCCTAACCGGACGGAGCAGTTACGTGGCAAATAGCAACAGGCGCGGCGCGCACTCGGGAATTCCCGGCGCAAAGCCGTTATCACAACAAGCGCCTCGGCGTGATGAGGCACAATCACAGCAGCCTGGAGTGAACGAAGAACCAAGGGATCGACAAGCGCAGGACGGAATCCAGCCGCAAGGCGGTCCTGTCCAAGGTTCTCAACAGCCGGGCTACGACGGTCGATTCAACGAGACGGGCGGCGATCAGTTCAACGTTCCCGCAGGCAAGGGAGCGCAGCGCACCGGAGAGCTTGACCCCAGCTTTACCGCCTCCCTGACCGGCACCTTTGCCGCTCAGAGCCAGCTCACCAACGATCCGCGCATCATGTCGCTGCCGCGCGTCACCACCAGCGAGCCGCCGGTGCCCAACGCCGGTCGACCAGCCATCTCCATGGTGCACGTGACCAAGGTCTACCCAGCCCAGCCTAACAAGCCGGCGCTTGAGGACATCACCCTCGACATCTATACGGGCGAGTTCGTCTTTTTGGTGGGCCACTCGGGCTCGGGCAAGTCGACCTTCATCCGCCTGCTCAACCGTGAGATCGTGGCCACCTCGGGTGAGATCTACGTGGGCGGTGAGAGCCTCACCAACATGCGCAACTGGCGCATCCCGTACCTGCGCCGCAACGTGGGTTGCGTCTACCAGGACTTCAAGCTGCTTCCCAACAAGACCACCTTTGAGAACGTGGCCTTTGCCCTGGAGGTTATCGGCAAATCGCGGGCGGTCATCCGCACCCAGGTGCCCGAGGTGCTGCGCCTCGTGGGCCTGCAGGACAAGATGAACGCCCGCCCCGACCAGCTCTCGGGTGGCGAGCAGCAGCGCGTCTCCATCGCCCGCGCCATGGTCAACCGGCCGCCGTACCTCATTTGCGACGAGCCCACCGGCAACCTCGACCCGCAGACCTCGCTCGGCATCATGCGCCTGCTCGAGCGTATTAACCGCACCGGAACCACCGTGGTGGTGGCTACGCACGACCGCGAGATGGTCGACAGCATGCGCCGCCGCGTCATCGCACTCGAGAACGGACATCTTGTCCGCGACCAGGATAGGGGGGTGTACGGCCTCGATGGGTAACCTCGCCTATTTCATCAAGGAATCGCTCATCAACTTCAAGCGCAACTGGTCCACCAGCATCGGCGGCGTGATCACCATCTTCCTCTCGCTGCTCATCATCGGCGTCTTCATGGTGGCCAGCCTTATGGCCAGCTCCGTCGTGCAGAGCGTGGAGGACCGCGTCACCATCCGCGTCTTTATCGCCGATAACGCCGCGCAGGCGGACATCGACTCGCTGACGGCGGACATCAAGTCCATGAACTACGTGGCAAACGTCTCGTTCACCACCAAGGACCAGGCGCTTGAGGAGTACCAGAGCTCCACCAACGCCGACGACCAGGTAATCAAGCAGCTGCAGTCGGACAACCCCCTGCCGGCCTCGCTTGACGTCGACCTGACGGATTCGTCGCAGGTCACTGCCGTTGCCAACGAGATCGCGCAGAACGCCACGTTCCTCAGGATCTGCGATATGCCCAGCGATCCCACGCAGTCGATCCAGTACGCGCAGGAGACCGTTGAGCGACTCATCACCATCACCAGCTACCTGCGCTACATTGCCATCGCGGTGGTTGCGCTGCTGGTCTTTGTGGCGCTCATCTTCATCAACAACACCATCCGCCTGGCCATCATGAACCGCCGCCGCGAGATTGGCATCATGAGGCTCGTAGGTGCCTCCAACAGCTTCATCCGCGGGCCGTTTTTGACCGAAGGCGTGCTGCAGGCCGTCATCGGCGCCGCGCTCGCCAGCGTCTGCATCGCCTTGCTGCGCCGGTTCCTGCTCCCGGTCATCGCCAGCGGCATGCCGTTCTTGAGCTTTGAGCTGCCGGACATCGTCTACACCCAGATCTACGCCATCTTCTTCATTGCCGCCATCGTCATCGGCCTCTTTGGTTCCGCCCTCGCCATGCGCCGCTATCTGCGGGTCTAATGGGTATGGGCGCATCTGGCCGAGAAGGGCACAGACCTGCCAGACATCCGGGCCGCCGTCCCCGCACGGGGCGGCGGCCCGTGCCGTCTGAGGGGTTGACGGGGCGCATCGACCTCTCGCGGCGGGGCGGTGGCGAGGTCGAGACCGGGGAGGGGCGGTTCTGGGTGCCCCCCTCAAAGGTGCACGGCGCCTTGACAGGCGACATGGTGCGCATCCGCCCGCTTCATGGCGCCCGAAAGGCTGTCGAGAGCGGTGCGGAGCTGCCGCGCGGTTCGGTGGTGGAGGTGCTCGAACGGGCAAACGACCAAGTTGTCGGCCGCTTTGAGAAAGCGGGGCCGCTGGGCGTGGCGGTGCCCTTCGATCCGCGGGTCACCTTTGACGTCTTTCTGGCCCCTCCGCTTGACCCGTCTCTTGCCGAGGGGGATGTCGTGCGCGTCCGCATCACCACCTTCCCAAGCCGCTCGGAGAGCGCTCTGGGCCAGGTGGAGGAGGTGCTCGGGCATGAGGGCGACCGGAGCCTCGAGCTGAGGCTGCTGATGCAATCCTTTGGCCTCGACCAGGGGTTTGGCGAAGACGTGGAGCGGGAGGCGGCGGGCTTGTCGCTTGACGTGGAGGCGGCGCTGACCGACCCCGGCCGCCGGGATCTGCGCCATCGCCACATCCTTACCATCGACCCGGCCTCGGCACGGGACTTTGACGACGCGCTTTCGCTCGAGCGGGAGGGGGACGTCTGGCATCTGGGCGTGCACATCGCCGATGTGTCCGCATACGTGCGGCCCGGCACCGCCCTCGACCGGGAGGCGCTGCGCCGCGGCACCTCGGTCTACCTGGGCACCTCGGTGGTGCCGATGCTGCCGGCGCGCTTGTCGGACGAGCTCTGCTCGCTTGTGCCAGGCGATGATCGACTCGCCTTCACCGTCGACCTGGCGATTGACGGCGGGGGAGGGGTGCTTGCGACCTCCTGCTACCCGAGCGTGATTCGCTCGGGGCTGCGTCTGGACTACGACTTCGTGCAGGAGATGCTGGACGGGGCGCGCGCCTGGGTCGCGTATCCTGACGGGACGAGCGCACAAGGGCAGCTTGAGGGCTTGCGCGATCTGGCTCAGTTGCTGCGTAAGCGTCGGTTGGCGCTGGGGGGTGTCGACCTGGCCACGCGCGAGCCGCTCATCGAGTGTGCGCCCGACGGCACTGTGACCGAGGTCGGGTTGCGTCAGCGCACGGAGGCAACGGGGCTGGTAGAAGAGGCTATGATTCTGGCAAACACCCAGGTGGCTCAGCTGTTGACCGGGGCGCACGCTCCGTTTGTCCGTCGCGTGCACCCCCGCCCCAAGGCTGCCTCCCTGGCCGAGCTGGCGCTGACCTTGGAGGAGCTTGGCTTTGACCACCGGAGCGTGGAGCAGGGTGACCCGTTGGCGCTGCAACGAGCTGTAGCGGAGGCCCAAGGCACGCCGGAGGAGGAGCTGGTGAGCCTGCTGGTGCTGCGCTCGATGCAACGGGCCTCGTATGATGCCGGGGCAGGCGGGCACTATGGACTGGGACTTGCTGACTATTGCCACTTCACAAGCCCAATCAGGCGCTATCCGGACCTTGTGGTGCATCGGGCGCTCAAAGCGCACCTGGCCGGGGCTCAGCTGCCGGAAGAGCAGGCGCGGGCGCTGCCAGAGGTGGCGGAGCACTGTTCGCGCAAGGAGCGGGAGGCCGATGAGGCCGAGCGGGCGGCAGACGAGATGCTGCTGACCTCTTACCTGGCAGACCGGGTGGGCGAGCAGTTCTCCGGCGTGGTGAGCGGCATATCCCGCGACGGGGTCTTTGTGCGGCTGGACTTCACAGCGGAGGGGCTGGTTCCCTCCGCCTCGCTGCCCCTCGGCCTGCGCTACAACCCTGACCGACAGGCGTTGGAGGATGACCGGGGGAGGCCCTGCCAGGCGCTTGGGCAACGGGTGCAGGTGCGGGTGGAAGAGGTGCTCCCAGCTCGTCGGATGGTACGGTTCTCGCTGGTATCTGGTGGCAAGCGGTAGCCGTGCGTGGACAGGGAACCCCCGCTGTCGTACACTAGAAGGCCCTTTATGGGCAGCGGATGATAGAAACCGAAGGAGGTGAGCCGCATGCCCCAGCCGAACAGCGCCAAGCGCGAGCCTAAAAGCATCGCCCGCAACCGCAAGGCGTACCACGACTACTTCATCGATGAGACCATCGAGGCAGGCATCGAGCTCACCGGCACCGAGGTCTGCTCGCTGCGCGAGAACAACTGCCAGCTCACCGACTGCTACGTGCTGATTCGCAAGGGTGAGGCGTGGCTGCACGGTGTGCACATCGCCCCGTACAGCCACGGAAACATCTTCAACGTGAACCCCGACCGCCCGCGCCGCCTGCTGATGCACAAGCGTGAGATTCAGAAGCTCTTTGCCAAGGTGCGGGAGCGGGGCGTGGCGCTCATCCCCGTGGCCATGTACTTTGACGCCAACAACCGCGTCAAGGTTGAGGTGGGCGTGGGCCGCGGCAAGAAGCTCTACGACAAGCGTGCCTCGATGGCTGAGCGTGACTCCAAGAGGGCGGTGGAGCGCGCGCTCAAGGAGCGCAACCGGGGCTAGCTGGTACGGCGGGCTGGTTGCTTGCAATAGCCGATGAGAGCGAGTAGTATCTCTTTTCCTGCTTGGGAGTTTGTATGCCCGCGAGCAGAGCACCTTGACAGGTCGCGCCGTGACCTCCTTGTTTGGGGGCGACTGGTTTCGACACGATAGCTTTGAGGGAGTAAGCAGGCCGTGGTCTCCTCACCACGTTAAACAGGGGTACCGTCAACTTTAATTGACAACAAGCAGTACGCACTCGCTGCTTAATTAGCAGCGACGTCGACCCGGGGAGACGTCCCCATCGCCGGTTAGACGCCACAAACGGGACTGCCCCTGCGCACGTAATCGGTATGGCGCAGGCTAAGACTGAACCGATTGGATGCTGGTAACCGCGTCGTCAGGGAAGCCGGCATCGAGACTATCTGATGACTGAGCTTGGAGAAAGCTCCCAGGGGGCTGTCGTGGACCGGAGTTCGATTCTCCGCGCCTCCACCATCTATCTACGCCCCGTCTACCCTCAAATTTGCTGGTGGACGGGGCGGTTCTGATATTTCTGGCTTTACAGGGTGCGGGATTCGACGGGGTCCGGCGCACCGAATCTATGCAAACTATAAATCCCGTAAACGTGCCGCAGGCCGGATTGACTGGAGGCCGTTAGCTGCTACGTCCCTGCGTTCCAGCGGCGTGGGCAACTCAAAGTTTGAAAGAAATGACAGGATAACGGCGTAAGGCAGAAGCCCACTCCAAGTTTTCGAAGTAACGGCAGTCTAGCCAGAGTCTGGTCACACGTGGACATGAATCGGTTACAGACCGGTTAAGCCTTGTGGGCTGGCTCACGATACTTTTATAAGTGTCCAACAGGGTGGACAACAAAAGCTACAGCCTGCCGAGCATGACCCCCTCGCGGCCCTAGATGGGATGGTGAGGTAGATGTTCTTCACTCGGTTTCCCATTAACGTTGCACGCCGAGATGCGAGACACTTCCTCGCATCTCCCTATCTAATGCACGCAGCTATAGCGGGCAGTTTCCCTTTCGGTGTGACGGGGGATAACAGCTTGGAAGGCTGCGGACTCCTGACGCTTGCATTGTTGAGGGTGGAGTAGCCTATGCCCGATATCCCGGGAATCATAAAGCCGGATTAAAAGCCTTGCCCAATATCAGGGAGCGTATGACATTTCTTTATGTCGAGCGCTGTCTAATCAATCGGCAAGACGGAGCGGTCACCATAACCGACAAGCGGGGAACAGCTTATGTTCCCGCCGCCTCGCTTGGCGTGCTGATGCTGGGGCCTGGGACTAATGTCTCTCATCGAGCTATTGAGCTGCTTGGAGATGCTGGATCGAGTGTGATTTGGGTGGGAGAACACGGCGTTCGTTACTACGCGCACGGACGCCCGCTTACTCATTCTTCCAGGCTCATCAAGAAGCAGGCAGAGCTTGTTAGCCATGGTAGTCATTACTTAGGAGAAATGCCCGCTTTCGCTGTGTGGCGATTTGACCAAATGGCTTCAGGGAATTAGCTCCGGCGTATATGTGGGACAGGTTAGCGCACGGGTTCGTGATGAACTGTGAAGACGGGTGTGCGATGAATCAAAGAGCGGGCGAGCCACTATGGTCTTCTCGGCACATAATGACCAGCATTTGAATTACCGTGTGCACAATACAACCTGGGAACCTATCGACTTCGATGGCATAAAGCTCATGATGCGTCCTAGCCCCGCCCGGGTGAAAGCGCTTGGAAATAAACGCCTGAGGTGGAGTCGTGCGTCTCAGTATTCCAAGGCTAAAGGGCGACGAAGGAGCGGGGGATTAACGGCTCCTGGAATGCGAACTAGATGATTTTGATAATGAAGCCTTCGATACCGTCGACTTGGTGAAGAGAGTGCTTCCCGATGTTCCTAACTATCGGTTGGGCACCCTACTTAGTTTGTTGAACCTTGAAAATGAAATATCGCATCGAGCCAAGTCTGACGCCGACGCGACGCTTAGGCTTTATCGCAAACTGATTGAAATGTAGCGATTATTTTTAATAGCATTCGGATAAGCTGGGATTCTTTAGTCTGCTCCCCGCACACGCGGGGATGAT
>OMWF01000196.1 GCA_900314665.1 uncultured Actinomycetes bacterium | reverse complement strand
GCCCGAGTTCAACCGTGTGCTGCTTATCAAAGACGGCCGCATCGCCGCCGACGGGCCCAAGCAGAAGATTCTCACCACCTCCAACATGCAGGAGCTCTTTGGCATTCCCGTGGAGGTTGAGGAGCACGAGGGGCTCTACCACCTCTGGTGAGGGGCCTCTGCTCGGCACGGCAGGGGTCATGACGCTCGACCGTGCTCGGCTGGCCAAGCCCCTATCCGCCTGGCGGGGCGGGGGTGGTCTGTCGCAAATGTAACAAAACGCGAGGTTTTGGGGCTGCGGGGCTGTCCCTGTGATGCAAATGTAACAAAACGCGAAGTTTTCTCGGTCGGGTCGGCAGTGCGGGAGGGGCGCCTCCGGTAAAAGCCCAGGATTCGCATCGGCAGAGGCGCCCATGAGGCCCTCAGCCCGGTGTTCTAGTCTGAAAAACTTCGCGTTTTATTACATTTGCAACAGAGCAGAACTGCCGAAGCTCAGAATCTTCGCGTTTTGTTACATTTGCGACAACGGGGGGGTGTGCCGGAAGTGCAACGCTGCGCAGAGGGGGCGCCGCTCGAACCTGCGAGCAGCGCCCCCTCTGCCGTGCGATATCGCTTCGAGTTTACGCGCCCAGCCAGACGTTACCGGTCTTCTTCCAGTTCTTGACGTTGAGCGCGTCGCCGGTGATCTGGTACTCGACAAAACGCTGGCCTAGGTTGCCCGCGTTGGTGGTGGCGTCAAAGTAGCGCACGCGGCTGGGGTCGTCGATCTGCCACACGGTCTGCCCACTGGCATATTGGCTCGGGTCGGCACCCACGGCGTCCATAACGGTGGGAATCACGTCTTCGTGGCTGATGGGCATCTCCGAGACCTGCAGCGGCTGGGGATTGGAGCCGTCAGTTGCGGGTTTGACAAGCATGATGGGGGAGATGGCGTTTTTGACCGGGTCCTCCGACTCGCTCCATACGCCGTGGTCGGCAGTCACGATGATGGTGGCGCTGTCGTAGAGGCCCTCCTGCTTGAGCATGGTCAGGTACTCGTCGACCACCATCAGCGAACCGCGTGCCTGGTCGAGCTGATTTGACCTGTTGGTCCCCACCGCATTGCCCTCGGCATCCACGGAGAAGGGGAAGTGCGGACCAAAGAGGTGGATGAAGCGGAAGGCGCCCGCGCTGCCGTCGCTCTCGGGCGTGACTCCCTGGCTGGTGAGCATCTTCTTGACCTTGGCGTCGTCCAGCTCGTAAAGCGAGTCGGAGCCCGAGGTGTCGTCGCTGTCGGCGATCATGCGGTTGTTGATGTCGCTCGTGTAATACCAGAACGTGGGTTTGAGCACCCAGGGCGCCTCGCGGTAGAGGGCCATCTGGTTCATGCAGATAAAGGTGCGCCAGGCGTGGATAGGAGCACGGCTGACCGGGTGGATGTTGAGCGTCCGGGCGGCAATGTCCCGGTCGGCCGGGTTGCGGTAGTCGAGCATCAGGGAGTCCGAGTAGAGCCCGATCGAGTATCCCCGGTCGCTCAGGTCCTTGAGGAAGGTGCTGTTGGCGTACTTATCGTGGCGATACTGGCCCAGGTCCTGGCCGGGCGCCGGCTTCTGACCGGTGACCAGGTAGGGAATCGCGTTGGAGGTGGGAATCATGGTACCGGCGCTGTTGCGGAAGTACGTGAAGTCGGTGAAGTTGTCGAGCAGGGTGGGCTCCTTGGCGCGCAGCTGCTCGAGCAGGTTGGTGTCGTAGGTGTCCAGCACAAAGACCACCACGTTGTTGCCGTTGCTGTCCAGCGTGAACAGCCCCTGCTGGGTGACGTAGGGCTGGGCGCTGGTCTCAACGGTGGCCTTTGCGCCTTTGATGGCGGCGCTGCCCACGCCAAAGGCCTGCACGACCATCAGCAGCACAGCCACTACCGTGGTGGCCCGCAGCCAGTTGTAGCGGTGCTTGCGGCTGAAGGCGAGCGGCGCGGCGATGATCGCCAGCCAGATGATGCCGGAGATGATCATCTTGCGGACAAAGTACGGCTCGGTCCATCCGATGAAGCCGCCGTCGGCGGGCATCATGCCTCGGTTGAGGAAGAGCGACTGCACGTAGGCCGCAATCGTGACGCAGAACACCACGAGCAACGTGATGAGGAAGGGCTTGCCTTTGAGGGAGGCCAGCACAGCTGAGGCGGCCACGGCAAAGGCGACGTTGAAGAGCACCGAGACCCACCAGATGCTGCCCAGGCCAAAGACCAGGCTGTCCGAGTTTGAGCCCACCAGCTCGATGGCGGGGGCGATCAGGACCATGAAGGCAAAGAACAGGCAGATGACCAGGGCGTAGGCAAAACGTCGCAGATATGAGGTGTCGAGACGAGACAGGCCGCGGCGCTCGGCCCCGTTTGAAGCCTGCGCGGAAAGCTCGCGGGCGGCGGTGTCGGCAGCGCCCAGGCGCTCGGCGGCGTTTGCGTTTGCGGGGTCGACGCGCTCGATGTCGCCCTCGACCGCCTTGTTGGCGTTTTCATCGATATTCAGGAGCTGGTAGATCTTGCGCCGGGTGCGCCGGAAGATGACGCCAAACATGGCCGAGAGGGCTACCACCACGCCGGCCAGGGCCTGAATGGTGTAGGTCATGACCGAGGGGTCGACGTAGGCCCAGGCAGGGCGCGCCAGGCAGAGAAGCCAGAGGGCGGCAAACAGCAAGATCCAGAGGGCGTAGAAGCCCGCGAGCCCCAGGCGCTGGGAGAGAGAGCGCTTACGCAACATCCTCATCGCCTCCCTTCTCGGCGGCGGCTTGGGCGGGTGAGGCCGCCTTCGCGGATTGACGGGCGTGCTGCTTGGCGAGCAGGCTGGTGAGGATGTACTCGCCTGCGGCCTGGCCGCCATGACCCAGGTTGAAGATGTTGTCCTCTACCAGCTGGGTGATCTTGGCGCTCCAGCGGTCGGGGTTGTCGAGCATGTCCCGCACCTCATCGGCCACGCCGGACAAGTCCTTGGGGTCAAACGAGGTCCCCACCTTATCGCGCAGCGTGATATCTGACGGATGCGGCGAAAATTCCTGGTAATTGGGGTTGTTGAGCTTGGGGGCGGTATTGATGAAGATGCAGGGCTTCTTGGTGGAGAAGGCAAATTCAAAGGCCACCGAGGACCAGTCGGTGATGAGCACGTCCGAGTTGGTGATGGTGTCGTTTGACGAGAAGTCCCGCTCAAAGTAGAGCTCGTCCTCGGGGACGTGCGCCCAGCGCTCGAGGATGGCGTCCCAACGGGGGCGGAAGCGCTTGAGGTACTCGGGGTGGGGGCGTACGATGACGCGCCAGCCGTGGCCGAGCAGGTTGCTGATCAGGTCATCGATGCAGCTGTCGCAGATGTTGTCCGGCTGCCAGGAGGGGCCGATCAGGACGATGGGCTTGAGCGAGCGGTTCTTGACCGCCTTTGACTGCTGACGCTGCTGGTAGGCGGCTATCTCGCGGTCGAGCAGGTCGTAGCCGGTGGGCACCAGGTTCTTGTGGCGAACGCCCTCGGAGGCGTAGACCTTCTCGAAGTTCTTTTGCTCCTCGATCTGCTCCTTGGAGACGCAGAGGAGGGTGTCGTAGTTCATGTACTCCTCTTTGTGCGAGGTGATCGAGGTGCTGGTCATGTGGTGGAACATGTAGACGTACTCGATGTCCTTGCGGATGTAGGAGCGCTTGATGTAATAGACGTCGAGGTCGCCCAAGGTCGTGACCACCATGTCGGCGTCCATCTTCATCATCAAGGTGATGAGCCGGCGCTCGCCGATGTAGTAGGGGAGGATGCGCGGGTGCTTCTTGGCCAGCTCAAAGATCTGGTCGTTGGGGTCGCTCGTGATGTAGTGGATGGGGAGGGTGGAGTTGGCCAGCAGCCACTCGATGGCGCCTTGGAAGTACTTGTAGAAGCCGCTGCCCTCGGAGTAGAACACCAGGTGCTTGTTGACGGTGTTGAAGAAGCGCTTGTAATCGGCCTTCTCGCGAGGTGCGAGCGGGTCGCGCTGATACCATTTGCGGTTGCGCTTGCCCAGGTTGTTGAGGGCGTTGAGCTCGTCACGGCTCTCGTTTAAGGCCTGGTAGTCGATGTACTTGCGGGGCTTGATGATGATGTTGCAGAGGGCCTGGATGGCAATCGAGCTCAGGTTGGAGATGACCCAGTAGAAAGCCATGCCGGTGGCCACAAAGAAGCCCAGAAAGAGCGAGAGGGCGATGGACAGGCCGTTGGTCATGTTCTTCTCGGCGGTGCTCTGCTCGCGCTGCAGGGGGTTGATGCGGTTCTGGGCAAATCCCATGATGACGGCCGAGATGCCGGCGGCAAACGGCATGATCCAGGAGATGCCGCCGTTTGTGACGGGGACCATGCCTAAGATCTCCGTCCCGGGCGCGCCGTAGTCGGTGATGCCGTGGATAACGTCTACCAGGCCAAAGAGGATGAGGACCTGGACGGCGAGGGGCACCAGCGAGAGCAGCGGGTGGTAGTGCATCCGCTTGTTGAGCGCAGCCTGCTCCTCGCCGATGGTCTCGCGGTCGCCGTAGTGCTTGATCTTGATGCGGTTGAGCTCGGGCATCAGCTGCACCATGACGATGGAGTTTTTTTGGCACCACAGCGAGAGCGGCAGCAGAATCACCTTGGTGATGAGGGTGAAGAGCAGGATGGCCATCCACCAGTTGCCGGTCAGGGCATAGCACGGCTGAACGATGAGGTTAAGTACAAAAGCAAGTGCGGCAAGCATGATTTTCTCCAAAAACGGCCGACAAGAACCGTCGATTTGTAATGATTGCGTAAAAACCGAGATGGGATTTTACCATCAGGCTGCAAGGGACCGTCAGGGGCTGGGCCAAGGGTGACATCCGCTGCCTATACGGTTGAAATCCTGCGATAATGGCACCGTGAAGTCGGCGGTGCAAGCTTGGGAGCCGCCGCTTGTCCCGTTGACGGACACCAGATGCGTCCAAATCGATTCTCGTGGGCGCGCTGCGGCACAGTCATGTATACTGGCATGCGCATTTGCCCCAGATGTCGAGAGAAAACGGCAGCGCTGGCGGCAGCCCTGATGGAGAGCTGGCCGAGAGGTCGAAGGCGCACGATTGGAAATCGTGTATGCGGTGTTGAGCCGCATCTGGGGTTCGAATCCCCAGCTCTCCGCCATATATTCCCGGCATCCGCAAGATGCCGTTACCCCGCGGAGGGGTGGCAGAGTGGTTGAATGCGGCGGTCTCGAAAACCGTTAACCCGGTATCCCCGGGTTCGGGGGTTCGAATCCCCCCTCCTCCGCCAGTTAAAGCTGAAAGGCCCCCACACCGGGGGCCTTTTTGATGGGGCATGGCCGGCGCCGGCCTCCGATGCGGATTGCCTACTCGCTGGGAATCGTCGAGGAGTAGGTACGGTCCACCAGATGGCGCTGCTGGTTGCTCCCGGCGCGCTCGAGATAGAACGAGAAGAGAATGTAGGCGTTCTCGTCGGGGTCCTCGAGATCGATATTGCAAATCTCGCAGATGCGCTTGATGCGGTAGGCGAGCGAGTTGCGGTGGACAAAGAGCGCGCCCGCGGTGTTGACCAGGTTCTTGCCGTTGCGAAGGTACTGGAAGAGGGTCTCTCCCAGCTTGCTATGGTGCTCCTCGTCGTAGTGCTTGAGTAAGATGATGGCGGGATGGCGCAGCTCAAGGCCATCATCGGAGGTGCGCACACGGCTCAAGAGGTACTCAAAGGCATGGTCCTCGCAGCGGAAGATGCCCGTCTTGCTGTCGCCCTGGACAATGGCAAAGTGGGCCTGGCGCCGGCGTAGGGGGATGGTCTGCATGTTGGTGAAGGGCAGCGAGATGCCCACCCTCCAGTTTTTGAGGCCAAAGGCCCGCCCCACCTCTTTGACCAGCTCGCTCACTTGGTTGGCGGAGACCACCGCCACGGCGCTGTTGCCGTAAGCGGTGTGGATGTTGGGTGTGTTGACGGTCCGGAACGCATGGAGCAGCTGTCCGGCGTTGAGTCTCATCGAAGTGGTGTCGGTGTTGACGGCGGATTGGAAGATGAGAAGCACGTAGGGGGCGCTCGCCGAGGTCGACTCCAAACGGCTGCGGGCTACGTCGTCGAGCTCCTGCCCTTCGAGCAGGCGATGCAGGATGTTGGAGCGCAGCGAGCTTCCCGATGTGGACGAGGAAGAGCGAAACTCGTCGGCTGCCCACAGGTGATTGAGCATGATGCGCATCAGGTACCGGTCCATGTCGGCGAGCTTGCGGTTGCTTTGGGAGACGATGAAGATGGCCACCGATTCGTCTCCATTGATAATGGTAGCTGGTAGGAAGGGTAGCTGACGGTTGCTCTTGGGCACGACGAGCGGGATGCGGCCTGAGGCGTACTCGACCGGATCTCCATAGCGGTCGACCATGGCCATGCTGGTGGATTCTGGGTCGACGATGCCGGTCTGCCTGAAATCGCGGTAGAAGGCGGTCTCCTCGCGATTCTCGTGGTACGGCGTGATGCCCAGCACGTGCCCTTCAAAGTCCATCACAAAGGCGGGGTTGGAGAGAACTTCGTCGCTGATGTCGAGCATCTCCTGTATGGGTGCATGCCGCTGGGTCAGGGCTTCCAGGTTGGCTTCCCAGATGTTGTAGAAGTCGAAGGCGGCCAGCACGGCGTTGAGCAGCTTGACGTAGTCGTTGGAGAACACTTTGACACGGTTCTTTCCATGGGCCAGGAGGTAGCAGCGCGACGCTCCGTCCTCTGTAGAGTTGGTGGTGTCTTCTCCAAGATACAGGTGCTTCTCGTCGGGTTCGATTGCGTCAGGGGGCAAGGCTCTCAGGCTCGTGATTGTGGCCTGGTCGTCAGCTATCTCACCTGAGATGCGGAACTCTGTTGACAAGCGTTTGACAATCATGGATAAGCTCAAATTCAATGAAATCACCTGTTGAAAGCCTTAAAAATGCTGCTTGATTTCTTTGGCTGCCAACTATATTAGTGCAAATCGCACAAATAAAGCCGTTATGTAAACCCTTTTATTTGTGACGATTATATGGAGACATGTTTACAGACGGGGTACAAGATGCAAGGCATTCGCTTCAGGGCTCTGCTACACGGAAGAGGTGCAGCGATGCACAGAGGGCTCCGACGCGATGCCGATAACGGCCCGAGGGAAGAGAGGTTCGTATGAGCATTCCTTTGATAATCGTCATCTGCTATCTGGTGGCTATGTTTGGTGCCTCCATTGCCGCCAGCATCGTCATGAAGAGAAGGACTGAGAGGGCCGGCCGTGAGGCTAGCGGTCAGGGCTTCCTCGAGGCAAACCGAGGCTTGACCACCGTCATGGTGGCGGCGATGATCGCCTGCGGCGCCATCGGCGGATCCTCCACTCTGGGCGTTGCGCAGAACGCCTATACCTCGGGTTTCTCTGGCGCCATGTACACTTTTGCCTGGTTTGTGGCGGCGTTGGTTCTCTGCTTTGTGGTCTCTAATCGCATTCGGCATCTGCAGTTCACCACCTTCCCGGGGCTGTTCTATGACATGTTCGGGCCGCTCGCCCGCGTGCTGCAGATCATCGGCCAGCTGGTGGTCATGTTCGCCATCGTGTCCCTCCAGTTTGTGGCTGGCGGCAACATCTTGTACGCCATGCTCCCCACCGTGTTCCCGACCCCCATCTACGGCATGATCCTGACTGCCATCGTGTTTGTCGCCATGACGGTCATCGGCGGCATGCTCGGCGCCGGCTTCACCAACATCATCAACGCCATCGTCATCTACGTGGGGCTTATCGGCGGAGCCATCGCTGCCGTCAACGGTGCTGGCGGCTGGGACACCATCGCCACCACGCTGACCACCACGCAGCCCAACGTGCCGTGGTTCTCGCTCTTTGACGGCCTGGGCATTGCCACCATCATCGGCTGGGTCATCACTCAGTTCACCGCCGTGGGCACGTCTCAGCAGAACGTGCAGATCATCGTCTCCGCCCAGTCCGATAAGGCCTCGCGCCGCGGCATGTTCATCGGCGCCTGGATCATCCTGCCCTGCGGCTTTGTCTCCGCCGTCTTTGGCCTGGTCGCCGCCGCTACCATGCCGGGCATTCCGTCCGCTTCCGCAATGCCCATGGTGGCCATGACCATCTCCCCCATCCTCGGCGGCATCCTGCTCTCCGGCCTGTGGGCAGCCGACATTTCGACCGGCGTCAACCTGCTCCTGGGTATCGGCAACATCCTGACCCACGACATCCTCGACCCCGTGCGCAAGAAGAAGTCCGGCGTCTCCGTCACCCGTGTGATCATCGCCATAGTTGGCTTCTTCGCCCTGATGCTCGCCCTGAACGTCCGCTCCATCCTCAACACGCTGATGACCGCCCAGTGCATCTTTGCCGGCATCACCATCATCTTCTTTGTCCTCCTCTACAAGCCCAGCTGGCTGCGCAAGAGCACCGCTAACGCGACCATGATCGTGGGCTACATCATCCTCATCCTGTGGCTCGCGGTTCCTGCTACCCACATCGTGGCCAACGCCATCTACCTCGAGTGGCCCATCTGCATCCTGGTCTTCATCCTCTGCATGGTCTTTGACAAGCGCAAGGTGAAGGTGCCCTACATCGACGACAAGTACGCCGAGCCGGGCATGGGCGTCGACGAGCCCGCCCCGGCCAAGGCTGCCGAGTAAGCGAGGTGTCGAGTGAGTATTCTGCCCGGTCAAGGGCGTAGCAAGTAGAACGGGGGGCCAGGCAAGTCCTGGCTCCCCTTGCTGCAGTCTGAGGCGCAGCTTGTTTGCGGAGCACAACGCCCGGATGAAGTATTCAAAGTTGGGTCTTCAGAGGATGGGGAGCACCGCGCCGCTCTTCATCAGCCTCATAAACGTCACGTCACGGTTTGGAAGAGGGTATCAGAGCATGCAGTTCATCGAGTTTCCGCCCATGAATCCCAAGATCGAGGGCTTGGACCAGGTAACCATTCCCCGCATGGTGAAGATCAAGCAGCTCTATGATCCTTCGAGGATCGAGGACATCGCCGGCTGGGTGAGGCACGAGCTTCAGACCAAGCTTGCTGACAAGGAGCAGTACCGCGGCAAACGCCTCGCCATCACCGTAGGCAGTCGCGGTATTCCCTCGCTTGACGTGATTGTGCGAACCGTGGTTGACGTGCTTAAAGAATGGGGGGCCAAACCCTTTATCGTTCCGGCTATGGGCAGCCACGGCGGGGCTACGGCCGAGGGCCAGCGCGAGATGATCGCCACCTACAACATCACCGAGGAAAGCATGGGGTGCCCCATCCTGTCCTCGATGGACGTGGTCCAGCTGAGCACCCTGGCCGACGGCACGCCGGTCTATTGCGACAAGAACGCCGCTGCTTCCGACGGCATCGTGGTGCTCAACAAGGTTAAGCCCCATACGGATTTCCGGGGCAAGCATGAGAGTGGCTTGGCCAAGATGATGGCCATTGGCCTGGCCAAGCACAAAGGCGCCTCGATGTTTCATGAGATGGGCTTCTCGACTTTTGCCGAGCGTATTCCCCAGGTGTGCGAGGAGTTTCTCAAACACGCGCCCGTCGCCTTTGGGCTGGGCATCGTCCAAAACGCCTACGATGACATTTCAAACATCGAAGTGTGCGAGAAAGAGGATATTCTCGAGACGGACGCCCGTCTGCTTGAGATTGCCAAAGCCAAGATGGCCACCTTCAAGATGCGCGACATCGACGTGCTCGTGATTGACGAGATAGGTAAGAACATCAGCGGCAACGGGGCCGACCCCAACATCACCGGTCGCAGCAACTCCCAGGGCTTTGAGGACATCCTCAACTTGAAGAAGCTCTTCATCCGCGGGCTGACCGAGGAGACCCACCATAACGGATGCGGCATAGCGGCGGCGGACATCACCACTCGGCGCTGTTTGAACAACATCGACTTTGAGACCACCTGGATTAACGTCATAACTTCGACCATGCTCAACGGCGGGCGCATACCCATGTATCTGGAGAACGACAAGCAGGCGCTGACGCTTGCCATCCGCACCTGCAACGGCATCGACTTCAACCGCGCCCGGGTGGTCCATATCCTGGACACCCTGCACATGGAGACCATCGAGGTGTCCGAAGCCTACCTGGACGAACTTGCCGGCAACCCCGAGGTCGAGAT
>OMWF01000246.1 GCA_900314665.1 uncultured Actinomycetes bacterium | reverse complement strand
TCGAGCGCCGCTTCCAGCCCGTTGTCGTGGGCGAGCCGTCCGTTGAGGACACCATCGCCATCCTGCGCGGTTTGCAGGAGAAGTACGAGATTCACCACGGCGTACACATCAAGGACGCCGCCCTGGTGGCCGCCGCTGAGCTCTCCAACCGCTACATCGCCGACCGGTTCCTGCCGGACAAGGCCATCGACCTTATCGACGAGGCGGCCAGCCGCCTGCGCATCGAGATCGATTCGATGCCCGAGGAGGTCGACCTGAAACAGCGCCAGCTCACCCAGATGCAGATCGAGGAGCAGGCCCTCATGAAGGAGGAGGACGACGCCTCCAAGGAGCGCCTGGAGACGCTGCGCCACGACATGGCTCAGCTCTCGGAGGAGCTCGACAGCATGAAGGCCGAGTGGCAGAACGAGAAGGACGTCATCACCAGCGTCCAGAACCTGAAGCAGCAGATCGAGGACGCCAAGCTGGCCGAGGAGCAGGCCACCCGCGCTGGCGACCTGGGCCGCGCCTCCGAGCTGCGCTACGGCACCATCCCGCAGATGCAGGCCGACCTCAAAGCCGCCGAGGACAAGCTGGCCAACAAGCAGGAGGACGGCGCCATCCTCAAGGAGGAGGTCGGCGAGGAGGAGGTCGCCGAGGTCGTGAGCCAGTGGACCGGCGTGCCCGTCTCCAAGATGATGCAGGGTGAGATGCAGAAGCTTGTGAACCTCGAGGATGAGCTGCACAAGCGCGTCATCGGGCAGGACGAGGCCGTCTCCGCGGTGGCCGGCGCCATCCGCCGCAGCCGCGCGGGCCTGGCCGACCCCGAGAAGCCCATCGGCAGCTTCCTGTTTCTGGGACCCACCGGCGTGGGCAAGACCGAACTGGCCAAGGCCCTGGCGGCCAACCTCTTTGACACCGAGAAGGCTCTGGTGCGCATCGACATGTCCGAGTACATGGAGAAGTTCAGCGTGCAGCGGCTCATCGGCGCCCCTCCGGGATACGTGGGCTACGACGAGGGCGGCCAGCTGACCGAAGCCGTGCGTCGGCGTCCCTACTGCGTCATCCTGCTGGATGAGATCGAGAAGGCCCATCCGGACGTCTTCAACATTCTGCTGCAGGTGCTTGACGACGGACGCCTGACCGACGGTCAGGGCCGGGTGGTGAGCTTCAAGAACGCCATCATCATCATGACCAGCAACGTGGCGAGCCAGGTCATCTCCAACTTTGAGGCCAAGGACGACAAGAAAGGTCTTGACCAGGCCATTGAGACGGCACTGCGCGGAACCTTCCGCCCCGAGTTCCTGAACCGCATCGACGACATCATCGTGTTCCACCCGCTGTCTCTGGATCAGCTCGACAAGATTGTGGAGCTGCAATACAAGGACGTGCGCGAGCGCCTGTCCAAGATGCGCATCGGCTTCGAGGCTACGCCGGCTGTCACCGAGCGTCTGGGCTTGGACGGATTCGATCCGGTCTATGGCGCCCGTCCGCTCAAGCGGCTGGTGCAGCGTGACCTGGTGGACCGCATCGCCAACGAGATCATCGCCGGCAAGGTCCATGAGGGCGACACGGTGCAGGTCGATCTTGACGCCAACAGCGACTACGTGGTGAACGTCATTCCTGGCAAGCGTGGTCAGGTTACCTCGGCTTCCGAGGACGAGGTGCGCGCCTCTGTCGAGGAGATCCTTGACTCCGATGACGACGACCCCATCGAGCCGGTCATCGAGTAGGCGGGCGGCTGCCAACTCGAGGGCTTTCCCATGATGCGAAGGGCCCCGTCGGGCGAGAACCCGGCGGGGCCCTTACGTTTGTGCATGAGGGCGGAGGCCCTGGCACCGGGGCTTCGTGCGCGGTGCCGGCTCGGGCTTTGGGCGCGCCCGAAGGCAGCCCGGATCGGGGGGCCGGGCTCGCGTGGGGCGGCCGCCTTCGCTACTCAAGCACCATGTGGGAGAAGACGCCGTTCTCGTAGAGGCCGTAGCTGTGGGTTCCGTCCTTGGGGATACCGACGCTGCCCGGGTTGAAGGCCCAGAGGCTCGGATGGTCGGCGCACTGCTCGTTCACTTTGATATGGGTGTGGCCGTAGACCACGGCCGAGCCCTGCGGGAGACCCGGAAGGCGGTCGACGCTGTTGTGGTAGCCGGGCCCAAAGACGTGGCCGTGGGTGAGGAGCAGCTGGCGTCCGCTCGGGTCCTCGATGAGCGCGTAATCGCTCATACAAGGAAAGTCGAGCACCATCTGGTCGACTTCCGCGTCGCAGTTGCCGCGCACCGCGACGGCGCGGTCGGCGAGGCTGTTGAGCAGAGGAATGACCTGCTTGGGAGCGTAGTCAGAGGGGATGTCGTTACGCGGTCCGTGGTAGAGCAGGTCGCCTAGCAGCACGATGCGGTCGGGCTTTTGGGCTTCGATGGCGTCCATCAGCTTGCGGCACCAGTCGGCGGCACCGTGGATGTCGGAGGCGATAAGGAGCTTCATGTGCGTCCTATCTCTGGATACGATAACCGGGTATTGCAATATCGAATCAATGGATTTTCTCCAAAATTGTAGGATATGCAGATGCTGAATACTGCGATGTGCCGGCGGCAGGTCGGTAGGCCCGCCGCCTGAATGTTTGATAGAGAGAGGTGCGATGAGTACGGAGGAACAGCCTTCCTGCGCATGCGGGGAAACCACGGGGGGCGCCCAGCCCGCGTCTGGTGCGACGGGCTGCCTCAGAGACGAGCACGGCCAGCCGATTCCGCTCGACCCGGCCCATGTGATTGAGGACCGGTTCTTTCACGATGACGTTCCGCCCCATGCGGTGGGCGTGGTGACCATTCCCGGAGAGATGCCCTTGACCTCGGGCGAGTGCATCGCGGACGTGCACGTGGCCTATGAGACCTGGGGGTCGCTCGACGAGACCGGTTCAAACGCGGTCCTCGTCTGCCACGCGCTCACCGGCGACTCTCATGTGGCATCGGGTGAGGACCAGCCGCCGGCGGGGCTCCCCAAGCCCACCGGGGTGGCGCCCAAGTCCTCCAACGCCCATGGTGGCGAGGCCGATGCCGATGGCGAGGCATACGGGTCGCCGGGGTGGTGGAGCGGTCTTATCGGCCCTGGCAAAGCCATTGATACCCACAAGTACTTTGTGATATGCACCAACGTGCTGGGCGGCTGCTCGGGCACCACCGGGCCCCTCTCGCCCAACCCAGAGCGCACTCAGAGCACCATCGACCCGGCGAGCCCCGACGACCGCTACGGCCCCGACTTTCCCTTCATCAACGTCGAGGACATGGTCGAGGTGGAGTTCAGGGCGCTCGACCAGCTTGGCATCAAGCACCTGCTGGCCGTGGTCGGCGGCAGCCTGGGCGGCATGCAGACGCTGGTGTGGGCGCGCGAGCACCCCGACCGGGTGAGCGCGTGCATGGCGGTGGCCACCACGTGGCACTCGACGCCCCAGAACATCGCCTTTGACGAGGTTGGGCGGCGTGCCATCATGCATGATCCGCGCTTCTCCGACGGCCGCTACCGGGATGAGGAGCCGCCGGCCAACGGCCTGGCCATCGCCCGCATGGTGGGCCACATCACCTACCTGTCGGACGAGTCCATGGACTACAAGTTTGGCCGCCGGCTGGTGGGCGATGAGCGCGAGTACACCTTCCACAAGGAGTTCCAGGTGGAGAGCTACCTGGAGCACCAGGGCTACAAGTTTGTCGACCGCTTTGACGCCAACTCCTATCTCTACCTCACCCGCGCCATCGACTACTACGCGCTCGGCCCGTCGCTCGAGGCGGTCACCGAGGAGTACCGGGACACCAAGGTGCGCTTCTTGATGCTGTCCTTCTCGAGCGACTGGCTCTATCCCACCTCCCAGCTGCACGAGCTGGCGGAGGCCCTCTCGCGCGCCCAGGCGGAGGTCTCGTTTGCAGAGATCGAGGCGCCCAACGGCCACGACGCGTTTCTTCTCGAGACCAAGAGGCAGAGCCGTTACGCCAAGGGCTTCCTGGACGCCAACTACGAACGCGACCTGACGCAGGGGGTGGGGGCGGCCACGCCCTATGCGCGCCGTCGGACCAAGACGCCGGACGACCAGGATGCTCCCGATGCGCCGGCCATGAGGGGAGGTGGCGCCGATGCCTAGCCAGTTGCGTGCCGACCTGATGGACATCGCCATGGCCATTCCCGAGAAGAGCCGCGTGCTCGATCTGGGGTGCGGCGACGGCGATCTGCTCGCCTACCTGCGCGACGAGCGCGGGTGCGTGGTGCGCGGGGTCGAGATCGATGAGGAGCATGTGATGGAGGCGGTGGCCCAGGGGGTGCCCGTGATGCGGGCCGACCTGGACGACGGGCTGGCCATGTACCAAGACCAGAGTTTCGACTACGTGGTGCTCTCGATGGCGCTGCAGGAGGTGCGGCATCCGGCCGCTCTGATGACCGAGATTCTGCGCGTGGGGCGCCATGCGCTGGTGAGCTATCCCAACTTTGCCCACTGGCGGGTGCGCTGGTATCTGATGCTCAAGGGCCGGATGCCGGTCTCAAAGCACATCCCCTACTCGTGGCACGAGACGCCCTCCATCCACCACACCACCATCCCCGACTTTGCGGAGCTGGTGGGGCAGGTGGGAGGCGTGGTCGAGAACAGCCTCTATCTGGCAAGCGACAGCACCGGTGAGAGCCGCGAGGTGCACAGCTTTCCGCGGTGGCGGGCTGAGTCGGTGATCGCCCTGGTGGGTCGGCCGAGATGCGAAGGGTCGGGTGCAGAGGGAAGCGGCGCGCGCTCATGACCGAGAAGCCCTCTGCCAGCAGGCAGGCGGACCTGCCCCCGCTTGCCTTTGACGACTTGGGGTGCACCGAGCGCGAGCGTGCGCTCTTCTCGGCGGCGGCAGCGGAGCTTGAGGCCGCTGGCGAGCCGGGGCCCTTTGCGCTCGGCCGGGTGGTGAGCCTGGATCGGTCGCTGCCTCTGGTGATGAGCGAGAAGGATGTCTTCAGGGCTGAGCACGACGTGCGGATGGCCAAGGAGAACCAACTGCTGCCGGCCATTGGCGACTGGGTGGTGGCGGCCTTGCCGCAGGGTCATGACCAGGGCATCATCGAGCAGGTGCTGCCCCGGGCGCGCACCTTTGCCCGGCGCGACCCGCACAATCCCGATGGCATGCAGGTGTTGGCCGCCAATATCGACGAGGCGTTGGTCATCCACCCACTCTCTGCCTCGAACATCGATGCCCATCGGTTGGAGCGCGAGCTGGTCATCGCTTGGGAGAGCGGGGCGGTACCCTCGTTGATTCTGACCAAAGCCGACGCCACGACACCAGAGCACCTCGAGCAGATGCTGGAGGTGGCGGGCATCGTGGCTCCGGGCGCCCAGGTAGTGGTGGAGTCGGCCGTCACGGGCGAGGGCGTGGAGCAGGTGCGCAGGCTCGTGCCGCCGGGCACGACCGCCGTGGTGGTGGGCCGGTCGGGAGCAGGGAAGTCGACCCTCATCAACCGGCTGTTGGGCGCCGAGGTGCTGACGACCGGGGCGGTGAGGGCGACCGACGGGGCGGGGCGCCATACGACGGTCTCGCGGCAGATGATCGCCATCCCCGGCGGCGGCGTCATCATCGACGCGCCCGGCATGCGCAACGTGGCCCTGGCCGATGCGTGGGGCGGGCTCGAGGCGGCGTTTCCCGAGATTGTGGCGCTGGAGGGGACGTGCCGCTTCAGAGATTGCAAACATCGCTCCGAACCTGGATGCGAGGTTCAGGCAGCGGTTGCGCGTGACGAGATCGATGCCCGGAGGCTCGCCTCTTACCAGGAGCTGCGCGACGAGATGGTGGAGCTGCAAGACCGCTTGCGCCGCAGCGGGCGCAGCGAGCGCCGGCAGGCGGGCGGCCGAGGCAAGCGCAAACGGCGATAGAGGCGCCGGAGCGCGGAGGCGGAGCCAGCGGGCCCAGAGGCGTACTGCATGTGCGGTGTTTCGGGGCGCTCCCTCGTTTTCCCAGCGCCCCGGGCCTCTGGCAGGGGCTCTCCGGGCCGGCTTCTGCCGACCCTGGCGATGCGACCCGGCCTCACTCCAACTTTTGACGGCTCTGGCCAAGAACCGCCGGGGATCACCGGCGCAGCGCCAGGAGGCCGGGCGCCGGCGACAGGTCTACCTGGCGTTATGGAAGCAGCCCCTCCCCGCCGCCCGGGTCCCGCGGCCTCGGGCTGGCCAAAGCCGTC
>OMWF01000145.1 GCA_900314665.1 uncultured Actinomycetes bacterium | reverse complement strand
GTCTCGGCCAGAAGGGGCTCACTCCTGTGGAAATCACCGCGTCAATGCTTGTCTACCTGGTGCGTAAATGCCACTCGCTCGATGTCACGCTGCTCGGTGAGGCTGCCTGTCCTATCTCCAAGGTGCGCATCTACCTCGGCGGGGCGCGTCAAAGTGAGACGCTCTACGTGGCCGGTCCTGGCTATCGGCTCGAGAGCTTGGCGGTTGATCTGAGCTCTCAGGATCGCCATGCCTTTGTCTCGGCACCGCAGGTGGCTCCGGAGGGCCTGCTTGAGGCGTGCTACGACGCACTTGTCGCGCTTGAGCGCTGGGACGGGCAGCTCAAGAGCGCGCTTCTCGGGGACGTCTCGCTTCCGCTCTATATGGAGCTGGGGGAGAAGATCTTCTCGTCTCCGTATGCATTTGTCGATAAGGACTTGGTGACTCTGGCCGCATCGCGCCACTATGCGAGCCATTTTGCGGGCATGGACCGTTCGGGCGCGGAGCCGGCGTCGCCCGACGGCAGCCGGGCGCTGGGGCTGCGGCGCAGTCAGGGTTTGGCGGCTGACGAGTACCAACTGCCCCCGACCCGGGTCCAGGAGATGGTCGAAAATGAGCATTTCTTTGAAGTTGCCCGCTATGACCAGCCCTTTTACTACGACGAGGAGCAGGGCGACTGGTCGGCCTACTGCATCAACCTCACCGAGAACGGCATCTGGACCGCCCGGCTGGTGTTTTATCTGGGGATGTGCGGCGCTCGGATGGAAGCGGGGGAGGAGCAGCTCGCCCAGCACTACTTTACCTACCTCGTGGAGGTGTATAAGCGCTACACCGGGTCGCTCGAGACGTCTCGGAGCCAGTCGGACGCGCTGCACACGCTGCTGCGGCAACTCCTTGTGGAGAGGCGCGAGCCGCAGCGCGGCCAGATGGATGAGGCGTTGGAATCGTACGGTTGGGGCAATGGCGATGAGTACACGCTGGTGCGCTTTGTCTTCTTTGAAGGCGCCAACTGGGAGGTTGCGGCGAGCTACCTCTGCCGGCAGTTGGAGTGGCAGTGGCGCAACTCGGTGGCTCTGGTCAGCGGGCATGCCATCATCTGGGTCTTCAACCACAGCCTGGTGCAGATAAAGCATCGGGGCGGTGAGTTTATGCAGAGCGTGGTCCACCTGATGCGCGAGCATGCGTGCAAGGCGGGACTGAGTGACAGCTTCTCCAACTTTTCGGCCGTGCGGAGCTACCACTACGAGGCCGAGATGGCTTTGACCTTGGGCCAGGCCAAGGACCCGCACTTCTGGTACTTCAGATTTGGCGACTATCTGCCCGAGTACCTGCTGCACCAGGCGACCGAGCACCTCTCGGGCGAGCAGCTGGTCCACCCCGGGCTGCTTGCCTTGCAGGCGCATGACGCCCAGAAGGACACCGACTACCTGCCTACTCTGCTCTGCTACCTGCGTCATAACCAGAACGCCGTGCGCACCGCGGATGAGCTTTACATCCACCGGACCTCGCTCATCAGGCGAATCGGGCGCATAAAGAACCTCTCCGGCATCGACCTGGACGATGCCGGAGAGGTTGCGTACGTGCTGTTCTCCTATCGGCTGTTGGGCTTTGACCTGGGCGGAGGGCGCCGTGGCGAGAAGCACCCCGCCTCAAGCCCGGTGCCTGGCGGAACCATCGCTCAGGCGTGATCCTTGAGATGGGGTGATGGGCCATGCGGCTCAGCTGGTTGGAGGGCACCGAGGCTACCGGGCCGCCCTCGATCGGGGCGACTCAGCCAATGGCCGGCAGTTTGCCTTCCGCGCGGAGCGTGGCGGGTATCTCGCGGCCCAGCTTGACCGCTGTCTCGTGGATGTTCTTGTAGAGCTCGGTGATGTGCTCGTCGCCGGCGGGACCCACTATCAGCGGGAAGATGGCAAAGGAGTGACCGTACTTGCCGTACTCCTCCATGCAGCGGGTGGTCTCGGCGATGACCTCGTCGACCGTGGCAGAAGCCAGCCCCGGGGCGCCCTGGGTGTCATAGCCGCCTACCACGGAGATGCGATCGCCGTACTCCTCGATGATGTGGGCGATGTCGTTGGAGGGCTGGGCGCTCTGCCAGGTGACCGAACCCTCATCGATCATGTCGGGGATGATGTCGGTACAGTAGCCACAGACGTGGGTGCCGGGCAGGATGCCGTAGCTGCGGATGGCGTCGTTGAGGCGCTTGTGGCAGGGCTTGATAAAGGTGCGGTAGGTCTCGGGGCTCATAAACAGGCTCTTTGAGGTCGCCGTGTCGTCGTAGTGGATGATCACGTCCGGCTTGAAGTACTTGTCGATGTAGCCCACCAGGCGGATCTTGTAATCCGTGATGGCGTTGCAGAGCGCCATCGAGGCCTCAGGCTCCTCGTAGAAGGCGCAGAGGCCCTCCTCAAAGCTCAGCAGGTGGGTGAAGCGCAGGAAGATGGAGTCCCAGGTGTGGTACTCGAGGATGCGCTCGGCGCGGTCGTAGCCGGCCAGCTGCTGCGCGGCATACTCTTCCCAATCGATGGCGTCGAGATCGGGGAAGTGCACCTTGTCCTCCCAGTCGCACACGTCGTCCAGGGGAATCACCTTGCTGTCCGGGGTGACGGCGCCTCCCGAGGTGACCGTGGAGACCCAGCGGTTGCCAAAGCCGTCGTAGCCGTCGTGGTCGAGCGGGCCGTTTTCCCAGGTCTCGGCACGACCGCCGGCAATCTTGACGTCCATGACCTGATCGGGAATCCACTCGACCGGCTCATGGGCGAGCAGTGCCTCGTAGTTTTCGCGCTTGTTGTAGCTCATGGTGACCTCCAGACCCATGTCTGCTATAAGAGGGCTTGTATCTGGTGATTTGAAGTGCAACATCTGCGATTCTATGGGGCATCTACGGGTTTGGATAGCCGACGAGCTGTGCAAATTAACGTATTAAACGCTACAAACTGACACACCCGATGCACGGCACTTCTCGCCAAGGAGCTCTCTGCCCCCGCGCCTGTACCGACGCGCTGAGGACCTCGAGCGGGGCGTTCTGGCTCCATGGACCCAGGAGTTACCTGCGAGAACGCCGTTTGGGAGTAAGATGGGGCACCGACTGAGCCGCCCAAGCCCGTCATCGGGCATAGCGAGAAAGGCCTGCTGCCGCCCCATGAACCTCAAGAAGCTCATTGCGCAATTCATGAAGTTTGGCGTCGTGGGCGTCATCGCCTTTTTCATCGATTTTGGCGTGATGGTCTTCTTGACCGAGGTGTTTGGGATGAACCCCATCCTCTCGGCGGCCATCTCCTTTGTGGTTTCGGTGGTCTTCAACTACGTGGCGTCGATGCGCTACGTGTTCAAGCACAAAGAGGAGCTCTCCAAGCGCACCGAGTTCATCATCTTCGTAATCCTGTCCGTCATCGGACTGGGAATCAACGAGCTGGTCATGTGGGTGGGCGTAGACCTTCTGGTTTGGAACTACATGTTTGTGAAAATCTGCGCCACCGCCATCGTGATGTTTTGGAACTTCTTCAGCCGCAAGAAGTGGCTTGACGCGGGGGAGTGAAGGCATCCGGAGGCGGAGGATGTCGCAGATGTCGCGTTGGGACATGGTTTTGGCCCCTGCGCGTACGCCCCATGCCGCAGATGTCGCATCGGGACACGGTCACTGCCTACCGGCAGGCTCTGAAAGCCGTTTCCACTCATATCGCACCCGCGCCATCAGGCATTTTCATGCTGACAAACTCTTGGTTGCGCCTGGTGCCCGCTCGGAGCATGTCCCATGGTGACATCTGCGACCGACGGTCCGCTGTTGGGCCTCAAAACATGTCCTTTGGTGACATCTGCGACAAGCCCCGCGCGAGGCGCGCCCGAACCGCAGCCGTAAACAGCAGGAATCGCAGCCTCGGTTCATCGTGGGCTGGCTGCGGGCCTTATCCCCGGTAGCCGTCAGGGTTCTTGCTCTGCCAGTTCCAGCTGTCGCGGCACATGTCGTCGATGTCGTACTTGGCGGTCCACCCCAGGACCTCGCGCGCCTTGTCGGGCACGGCCACCACGGTGGGCAGGTCTCCCGCGCGGCGGGGCATGATCTGGTAGGGGATCTTGTGCCCGCAGGCGCGCTCAAAGGCGTGCAGCACCTCGAGCACGCTGGCGCCCTTGCCGGTCCCCAGGTTGAAGATCTCCACGCCCGTGCGGCCCTTCATCCACTGCAGCGCGGAGACATGCCCGGTGGCCAGGTCCACGACGTGGATGTAGTCGCGCACGCCGGTGCCGTCGGGGGTGTCGTAATCGTCGCCAAAGACGCCGAGACGCTCGAGCTTGCCACAGGCCACCTGCGCGATGTAGGGGACCAGGTTGTTGGGGATGCCCTTGGGGTCCTCGCCGATAAGCCCGCTGGGATGGGCGCCGATGGGGTTGAAGTAGCGGAGCAGCACCACGTTCCACTCGTTGTCGCCCACGTAGAGGTCGGTGAAGATCTGCTCGAGCATGGTCTTGGTCTGACCGTAGGGGTTGGTGGGGTTGCCCTTGGGGCACTCCTCGGTCAGGGGCAGGTCGGTATCGCCATAGACCGTGGCAGAGCTGGAGAAGACCAGCGACTTGCAGCCGTGCTTGCGCATCACGTCGGTGAGCACGAGCGAGCCCACCAGGTTGTTCCAGTAGTACTCCCAGGGCTTCTGCACGCTCTCGCCCACGGCCTTGAAGCCGGCAAAGTGAATGACCGAGTCGATCTGGTTCTCCTCAAAGATGCGGTCCATGGCCTCGCGGTCGAGGATGCTGGCCTGGTAGAAGCGGGGCGTGGTGCCGGTGATCTGGCCCACGCGGCGCAAGGCCTCCTCGCTGGAGTTGGAGAGGTCGTCCACCACCACGACCTGGTATCCGGCGTTGATGAGCTCGACGCAGGTGTGGGAGCCGATAAATCCGGCGCCGCCGGTGACAAGGATGGTTTCGCTCATGGAATCCTCCTAAGGTCTTGAACAGCAGGCGAGAAGAGCCGCGCAAAGCGTCTCTCAAAAGGCTAGGGTATCAGTTTGGCGCAGGTCAGGCCTGGGACGGAAGCGGCTTGATGATGTGGTCGGTTTCCGCGTCGGGGTAGTGGTAGAGGTAGCCCCTGCCGTTGACCTCAAACCTAAAGGAGCGCTCGGCCAGCGTGCGCGTCACCGGCTTGATGTTCTTAATCTCTGGGCGCTGGCAGTGAAGGTTCTCGGTGATCTGTGTGAGGACCTTTGAGTGCACGTTGTTGATGAAGTCCGGGTCAAAGGAGCGCAGCTCGTCGAGGGAGTCAAACTCGTGGATGACGGAGGCGCTGTACGGGCGCATCACCATGTGCAGCTCCGGGCAGTGCTCGGCGTAGATATCCTCCCAGAGCATGTCTGCGGTGCGAGGCTCGTCGTAGATGCTGGCCAGGATTTTGACGAACTGCTGGGAGTAGGCGCGGTCCCAGTAGGCGTGCCCCAGCATGCACCAGGCATCGGTGCCGCCCTGGGTGTTGACGGACAGGATGTTGGAGTCCTCGTCGGTCTCCATGGCGTACTCGGCGGTATTCCCGGGGAACCAGACGCCTGCGTAATATGCCTGGTAGGCGTAGGGCTCAAAGACGTTTTCTGAGTTGTAGTAATCCGAGGCGATGACGTAGGTGTTGGCTAGGCGGTCGCGAACGAGCCAGAGCGTGGCGTTGTTGTTGCGGGTGGCGTAGTCGGGGTTGTAGACGATGTCCACGCCCAGCTTGTCGACAAGGTACGAGAACATCTCCGCCTTGTAGCCCACCACCACGGTGATGTCTGTGATGCCCGCCTCATGGAGCTGACGGATCTGACGCTCGATCAGGACCTCGCCGCGGACGGACATGAGGCCCTTGGGCATCTCGTAAGAGATGGGCACAAAGCGAGAAGAGATGCCGGCGGCCATGATGACGGCGTTGTCCACCTTATAGGGAGCCAGGGCCTCTCGGCCCTGGTCGGTGATGTGCAGATGCGATCCTCGCTGAGATACGAGCTGCTGGTCGAGCAGGTCGCGCTGCACGTCTGCCAGCTGCTGGGCGTCGAGGTCTACATGCTCGAGCAGCTGTGCCGGAGCCAGGTCTGAGACCGTGGCAAGCGAATAGAGCACATCAAACTGGGCTTTAGTAAGCATGGGCACTCCCCTTCGTCCCATACGTGTTGCAAGCGAGGCGCTGATTTACCGCGTCTGGCTCCCCTGAGACAAGACGTAACAGGGAATACTAGCAGCATAAGGGTGGTCTGTCACCATGAGGGGCTTGCCGTGTGCGGTCCTACTCTGCGGTTTTG
>OMWF01000056.1 GCA_900314665.1 uncultured Actinomycetes bacterium | reverse complement strand
GGGTGGAGGACGCCCGCGGAGGCCGTCGTCGAGGTACTATCCAAGGCATCATGAGCGTGTGGTGCAATGATCACCTGACTCCGCCGGTCCTGGGGCTTTGAGAATCGCGCAAATTGTTACATCTGCGACGGCGCGCAGCCGACGGGGCTCAAAAACCGCGCAAATTGTTACATCCGCGTCAGAACGGGGCCGCCGAGTCCCGGGGTCTTGGCGTCTTGTTGCATTCGCGTCAGCGGGGGGGTGCTGGCCAGAGGATGTAACGTTAGGTATAAGGGGCGCCAGACGCTCGCGGCAAGCATATGGAATGCCCGGCGGGGTGGCACGACGTTCGGTCCGAGAATACCGTGCGTCTGGCGTCCTCTCAGACAGGCCGACGCACCGAGTGGCAGAAGCTCTGCGCTTCTTCACCTTCTAGGCAATGAGGTGTTTCCAAACCTCCATTCGCCCACCGGCCCGCGTGGGTTGCTGCGCGAGCCGCTGTAACCAGCCTTGCACGGTGTTCACACCTCGCTGCTCTATGAGATGATGCGACTGCCGCGGAGACGTGCCTCCATGCTATCGCGTCGCCGCGCCGTCTGGCCTGCCCGTCGCAAGGAGGCGCCATGTCCTGTCGGCCTCAGCATGCCGCACGGCCCACACGTCGTAAAGCGCCCCAACGTCGTCGGCGGGGACCGCTGCTGCCTTTACTTGCCCTGATCGCAACCGGGCTTCTTGTCAGCATCATTCTGGGCATGGGGAGCGTGCGGAGCCCGGAACCCGCGCAAACCAGCTCTTCCTCCCAACAAGCAGGCATTAACGACAAAACAGCCGCTTCAGATGTGGCGCCCACACCATCTGAGCCGATCACGGTAGCCGCCGTGGGGGACATGATCTTTGACCGCAATGTGGGAGCGCTCATCGACGCACGCGGCGGGAGCGCTCCCCTGTCCAATGTCTCCTCCACGTTGGCAGCCGCCGACGTCACCGTTGGCAACCTTGAATCAACCCTCTCAGACAGAGGCACCGCCGATGCCGATAAGGACGTGGTCCTGCGCGGGCGTCTAGCAGGCATCCAAGGCTTAGCCGCGAGTGACTTCTCGGCCGTGTCGCTCGCCAACAACCACACTCTCGACTACGGAAGTGAAGCTTTACAAGACACCATCGCCGCGCTCGACAAGGCTGGCATCAAGCATGCCGGAGCCGGGATGAGCGCGGCCGAGGCTACCGCCCCCGCCATTATCGAGGCCAGGGACAAAACCATCGCCTTCCTGTCATACTCGGACATCTTGCCCGAGGGGTTTGTAGCCACCCAGAGCTCGCCTGGCATTGCCGCCGCGCGCACCGACATGGACGCGGTCACGCAGACCATCTCCGCCTTGAAGCAGCAATATGACTTTGTGCTGGTCTCGTTTCACTGGGGCGTCGAATACGAGGACTACATCATTGGGGACCAGGAACTTGAGGCTCACGCGGCCATCGATGCAGGAGCGGACGCGGTGCTCTCCGAGCATCCTCATGTGATTCAAGGCATCGAGTTCTACCAGGACAAACTCATCGCCTACTCGCTGGGCGATTTTGTCTTTGACCACTATTCGCGCAAGACCGGCGAGTCCTTCATCCTCCAGTTTGAGCTTGGCGATGAGGGAGTCACCGACGTCACCGCCACACCCACCTACCTCGACGAGTATGGTGCGCCGTCAGTTGTCACCGGGGACGAGGCGCAGGCCATCCTCTCCCGGTTAGAAGAGATCTCTGCCGGCATGAACTCGAGCTTTACCATCATCGACGACGTTGCGCACATCTCGCCGATTACCACCAGCACCGGTATGTAGCTGCGCCGAAGCACCGCCGGTCAATTGTTTTTACGGTATGGATTGGCGTAGGAGAGATGGCTCTTATATCGGCGCTCAAACTCCGAGCGCACCAGCATCACCTTGCGACCGCAACCTTGGCACGTAAGTCCGATGTCCATCCCGACGCGAATCACCGTCCAGCGGTTGGTTCCGCAGGGATGCGGCTTTTTGAGCACTACTACGTCGCCCTCGTTAACCGTCACTGACTTACCGGACATGAAACCTCCCCGTCATCGAGCCCGCAGCCGTACTGACCCCGTCAAGCTGCTCTCGCACGTTAGAATAACAACTACGTATGACACGTACGCAACCAGAGGGGATATCCATCATGGCAACCCGCACCGTTATCAGCGTCCTAGGCACCGACCGCACCGGCATCGTAGCTCGTCTCGCCACCACGTTGGCCGAGCATGGCGCCAATCTGGACGACATCTCGCAGACCATCATGAACGGTATCTTCACGATGACCATGATGGTCACCTTGAACGAGGACGTCTCGCCCTTTAACGAGGTGCAGAGCGCCCTGGCCGAGGACGCTAAGGAGCTGGGCGTGCAGGTAACCATGCAGCGCGCGGACGTCTTCCGCATGATGCATGAGGTCTGAAGCCGCCCCGACTCCCACAAGCGCACCAGAGCGTCACTGCCCACCCCGCCCCAAACGCCGAGGCGCCCCGCTGAGGAGGATTCAGCGGGGCGCTCTAGCAAGGGGGGAAGGAAGGCACGATGCCGGCCGGGGTGAGCCGGCATCGTTGGGTTGGAGGCAAAGTACCAGTTAGCTGCCCAGACAGGCTATGCGATGTCGATCTTCTTGGTGGTGTCCACGGGAACCTGCTTGGGCACGTTGACGGTCAGAACGCCGGCGTCGAGCTTCGCGGTAATGCCATCGGGATTGACATCATGCAGGTAGACGCTGCGAGACATGGAAACCTGACGACGCTCGCGATGGACGTAGTTCTTCTCGGGCTGGGAGTCGTCCTTCTCCTCGGAGTGGTTGACCGCAATGGTGAGCTGGTCGTCGTTGAACTCGAGGTTGATGTCGTCCTTGTCAACGCCGGGCAGCTCGGCCTCAACCACAAACGCGTCCTTGTTGTCCTGCACGTCCATCTTGAAGGTACCTGCCTGCATGCTGTGGTGGGCCAGGCTGTTACCAAAGTTGAAGAAGTCGTCCATCATGTCAAAGTAGCGGGTGGGATCCTCAATCGCGTTGAACCTGTTGAAGGGAATGATTCCGGCCATCATAACGCACATCCTTTCTTACATGCCTGGGTCACGCTGTTCTTGCTGACCCCGCATCTGTTGTCTTTGTCTCAGCTCTCTCGAACTGACAATTAGGACTATAGCGTGCTTTCACAAAACTTGAGTGATTTATTGATAGATTTCATCAGTGTGTTACCTTAGGTTACCTTCTTGTCACATAGCATGGTTTTTCGGGACGGTCAGGGTGCACGGGAGGGTGGCGCCACCGCCCCGCCTGACAGCAACCCGCGCTGAACACGAGAAACTCCTATACTTGAAGGCATCTACCTGTTGGTTTTGCGGGAGAGGATGCGCCATGGGGCTTGGTGACCTGTTCAAGAAGCAGCTTGACGAGGCCTCGGAGTCCGCCGAAGCCGTGGTCTCCAACTCTGCCGCGGCACGTGAGCGCAAACGTGCCCGCGCTCTCGAGAACCCCGCCAGTCGCGAGGACTTTGTCTTTAACGATGAGAGCAGCTTCTCGTTTGATGACGCGTTCTTCTTAGAGACCGCCTCGGTTACCTGTGACGATGATGAAGACGAGAGGGGCATCACCAACGCAGATGCGACAGCGTCGAGCGACGGGCAGGAAGCGGACGCCGCACCGGCACAAGCCCCGTTTGAGATACCCGACGAGGTCTCGCCCGATGGCAGCTCCTACGTGCGCGTTCGCACCCCCAAACAGCCGTCTCACTCGCTCCTTCACCTGGACGTCTGCGAACGCTGCGGATCGACCAACACCCGCATCGTGAAACAGGTCCGTCGCTTTGACGGCCGCACAATCACCCGCCACTGCGACACCTGCGGGCACGACTGGACGCGGGTCTACTTGTAGCTATGGCCGACGCGCCGGCGTACCGCGCGGGTCTTGAGCTGGCCGCGCTCACCGGCCGGCAATTGGCGTGCGAGAGCTGCGCCAGCTTATCGTGCGGGTTTTTGCTGAGAGGGATTGGTGGCGCCCCCAACGGGACTCGAACCCGTGTTACCGCCTTGAAAGGGCGATGTCCTAACCACTAGACGATGGGGACGTGCAATATCGTTCATTATCGC
>OMWF01000300.1 GCA_900314665.1 uncultured Actinomycetes bacterium | reverse complement strand
GAGGAGCCCAAGAAGTTCGTCCGCCGCATCGAGGACGCGGGCTTCACGGGCATCTGGGTGAGCGTCGCCAACCCCAACGACGTGATCGCCACCGAGATACGCGACCTGGCAGACTGCGACCCCCGCCGCGTCCTGGGCTCGGGCACCACGCTCGACTCCGCACGCTTCAAGCATGCGCTTGCCGGCGCGACCGGCCTCAACCAGGCATCCATCAACGCCTGGATGCTTGGCGAGCACGGCTTCTCTGAGTTTGCCCTGTGGTCGCACGTCACCTTTGGCTGCCTCACGCCCGGGGAGCTGGAAGCCCAGACGGGCGTCGCGCTCGACCGCGACGCGCTTGAGATGCAGGCCGTGCGCGGCGGCTACACCACCATGGTGGGCAAGTTCTGCACCGAGTACTCCATCGCCAACGGGACCGTCGCCATCATCGAGGCCGTCCTGGGCGACACCAAACTCGTGACGCCCGTCTCGACACTGGTCGAGGGCGTCTACGGCGTATCCGGCCACTATGCGTCGCTGCCCTGCGTGATTGGCGCAGGCGGCGTCGAGAAGGTCATCGTCCCCACCATGACGCCGCACGAGCAGGAGCGCTGGCAGGCAAGCTGCAAGCACATCGAGGAGAACATCGTCAAGGTCTCCTGGTAGGCCACGCAGCCGGAAGGCGTTGCGAAAACGGCGGGGGCGCCACGATGCGCTCCCGCCGTTTCTCTACTTGAACGTGATCTTGATGCCGCCAGAGCCCTTGCCGCCGCCCCTGCGCGAGAAGAGCCCGTGCAGCCGCGCACCGTAGCGCTTGAATCGGTGGTTGATGCTCTCGCCGCTGGTCGAGCGCAGGCCCAGAAGCGGCGCCGCGCACAGCGTGGGCAGGAAGTACTCGATGGCGCGCCAGAGCACGAAGCCCGCCGAGGCCTGCGCGCCAAACATCTTGCCAAAGAGCAGGGCAAAGCCGCCCTCGGCGCCGCCGGTGCCGCCGGGCAGAGGGATGGCGGAAGTGAGCAGCTCGAGCATCGAGCCGGACGCCAGGCAGGTGATGAGGTCAGCCTCCTTGCCAAAGGCATTGAGCACAAACCACGGCAGTGCGTAGAGGCAGCCCAGCTGCAGCAGGGTGAGCACCAGCACGCCAATGAGGTCACCCTTGTTCTTGGCGGCAGACTTGAAGCCGTCGGAGAACTCCATGATCTGGTTGTTCACGACCTGGTACCAGTGGTCGTAGTCCTTCACCCAACCGTGCTTGTTGGCAAAGCGCAGCACCCAGTTGCCAATGCTCGAGAAGAACTTGGGGTAAGCGCAGATGGCAAACAGCACCACGCACTCCAGAATCTTGAAGGCAAAGAGCAGGATGCCAATGATGATGAAGTCGCCAAAGGAGTTGAGGAAGTAGTCAAGCCGGAAGATGAGCATGATGGCCGCAAAGATGCCCTCGCCCGCCTCGTACATGATGAAGCGCGTGGAGTGGAGCGCGCCGGCGCCGCCAACGGAAAGGCCCGAGCGGGTAAGGCGGTAGATCTGCGCCGGTGCGGCACCCATGCCGTTGGGCGTGAGGTTCATGAAGAAGATGCCTGCCGCCTCAACGCTCATGAGGTCGCGTACGCCAACGGGAGAGTTGGGGTCCGTGATCACCGAGAGCACGTAGGCCGAGACGCCAATCACGTAATAGACCAGGTAACAGAGGGCGCCACGCAGGATCCAGGAGCTGTCGACCTGCGAGAGACTGCTGAGAAACACGTCCATCTGGCCGGAGAAGATAAGGTACGCCAGGTAGGCAAGCGTGACGATGCCGAGAAATACCAGGCTCTTGTGCACCTGGCCCATGCTCTGCTTGTCGGCCTCGCGGTCCTGGGCAGATACCGCCTTCACGGCGTTGACGCGGTACTTGACCTTGGCGCCAGCGCCCGCTTTGGGGGCACCGCCAGCGGCGGCCTTGGGGGCAGCACCGGTGGCTTTGGGAGCAGGCTTTGCCTTGGGCTTGGCGGCACTCACCTTGGCACCAACGACTTGCGGCTTTGGAGCCTTGGGGCGCTTTTGCGCCACAGGGGCGTTCTTATCGGCGTCCTCTGCCACAAGCACCTCCGACCCGCCAGTC
>OMWF01000061.1 GCA_900314665.1 uncultured Actinomycetes bacterium | reverse complement strand
GGCGCAGGAGGTAGAGCCCTCATCGAGGGGAGGCGGCGGGGCTGAGGTTACCCGTCCTGGAGCTGAGGCTGCGCGGTGGTGTCGTAGGAGATGCGTGTCAGCAGCAGCTCGTGAGTGCTGTACTCGACCACGGTCTGCCCCTGGTCGTCGGTCTTGCTGTAAGGCAGCCGCTCGGTCAGTACCAGGGTCGCGCCGTTGTCGGTAAGGCGATAGGCGGCACTCCCCGTCAGTGTCCCGTTAGCCAGCGTCAGCTTGCCGTTATCGGGATCGATGGTATACGAGAACTCCACCCCGCCGGGCATCTTGATGTCGTTCTCGTCGATCACCATGGTCATGTGCTCGCCTTCCACCCGCCATTCGCCCTGGATGAGATGGGCGTCGTCGCGGTGCAGGTAGTGGCGCACCGCAAAGAACGCCCCCACCGCTAAGCAGGCGATGAGGGCGATCAAGACGATGCGACTGATGATGCGACGGGCTCTGACGTTAGGCACGAGGTACAGCTCTCAATCCGCGGCGCTTTAAGCCTCGGGCTCGATCTTCTCGCGGCCGCCCATGTAGGGGCGCAGCACCTCGGGAATGGTGATGGTGCCGTCGGCGTTCTGGTAGTTTTCCATGACCGCGGCCATGCAGCGCCCCACGGCCAGGCCGGAGCCGTTAAGGGTGTGCACGTAGCGGGTGCCCTTGAAGTGCTCGGGGTCGCGGTAGCGGATGTTGGCGCGGCGGGCCTGGAAGTCAACGCAGTTGGAGCAGGACGAAATCTCCTTGTAGTTGTTGTAGGAGGGCAGCCAGACCTCGAGGTCGTAGCACTTGGCGGCGCTGAATCCGATGTCGCCCGAGCACAGCGTGACCACGCGGTACGGCAGCTTGAGCTGCTGCAGCAGGTACTCGGCCTCGCCCACCATGCTCTCCAGCTCGTCCCAGCTCTCCTCGGGCTTGGCGAACTTGACCATCTCCACCTTGTCAAACTGGTGCACGCGGATGATGCCGCGGGTGTCTCGCCCGGCCGAACCGGCCTCCTCGCGGAAGCAGGGGGTGAAGGCGCAGTAGCGCAGCGGCAGCTGGCTGGCGTCGAGAATCTCGTCGCGATGGATGTTGGTGAGCGGGACCTCGGCCGTGGGGATCAGGTACATGCCCTCGGTCGTGGTTTTGAACAGGTCCTCCTCAAACTTGGGGAGCTGCGCGGTGCCCAGCAGGGAGTCGCGGTTGACGATGACGGGCGGCCACCATTCCTTAAAGCCGCGCTGCAGGTGCGTGTCGATAAAGAACGAGATGAGCGCCCGCTCGAGCATGGCGCCCAAGCCGCCGAGCAGCACAAAGCGCGAGCCGGAGAGCTTGGCGGCCCGCTCCATGTCGAGGATGCCCAAAGCCGGGCCCAAGTCCCAGTGCGGCTTGGGCTCAAAGTCCCACTCGCGCGGTGTGCCCCAGCGACGGGCCTCGGGGTTCTCGGAATCATCCTTGCCCAGGGGCACGGAGTCGTCTATCAGGTTGGGACCGGTCATCAGCAGCCAATGGAGCTTCTCTGCCAGCTCGCTCTGCCGGGCGTTGAGCTCGGCTATCTGATCCTTTAAGCCGGCGACCTCGGCCTTGGCGGCCTCGGCCTCCTCCTGCTTGCCCTGACCCATCAGCTGGCCGATGCTCTTGGACGAGGCGTTGCGCTTTGCCTGCAGCTGCTCTACCTGGGCGATAAGAGATCGATTCTGGGCGTCAAGATCCAGAAACGTGTCGATGTCCCAGTCAAAGTGGCGGGCCTTCATCTTGGCGCGTACCACATCGGGGTTCTCGCGGACAAAGCGTGCGTCGAGCATGTCAATCCTCCTGAACAGGTTGCCTGCGCGCTGGTACGGTTCGCAGCGCACAACTGCTCAGTATACCCGGCGTAAGGCCTGACGCCCGCGGTAGAATGCACGGGGCGTTACCAACGGATGCAAATGAGGAATCGCATGGAACTCTATAACTTCATCTTCAACACGCGCACGGGGATGGCCCTGCTCATTCTGGGCGGCATGGTGCTCTTTGCCATCCTGGCCTTTGTCTTTGAGCGCGGCACCCGCAAGCGCTATCGCGACCGCCCCGCACCCGACGATGAAGACGACGACCTGTAGCGGCATGAGGGCATCAAAAAAGCCGTGCACACCAGCTGGTGCCACGGCCTCGTCCTCAGAAGGTGGTGCGGGCAGAGAGACTTGAACTCTCACGGGGTTGCCCCCACAGGCACCTGAAGCCTGCGCGTCTGCCAATTCCGCCATGCCCGCAAACAGGAGAGAAATATACCCAAGCCGGTGCCCACTGGCAAGGGGGTATCCGAGAAAAACTGGGAGAGGAGGCCTTCATGCCGACAGAACGACCGCTCATCCTCGATCGCTACCGCCCGCTGGGCCTCCTGGGGTCCGGCGCTTCGGGCAGCGTCGAGGTCGCGTGGGACACCCGCATCCAGCGCCGGGTGGCCATCAAGCGCATCCCCCTCAACGGCGACCCGGACATGGCGGCCGAGACCCTCACCGAGGCCCGCACCGCCGCCCTCCTCAACCATCCCGCCATCGTGCAGGTCTTTGACTTTGAGATCGACGGACCCGAAGCCCTCATCATCATGGAGCACGTGGACGGCGAGACCCTCGCCGACCTGCTCAACCGCAGCGAGGACCCGCTTGAGCTGGACGTGGTGGCGGCCATCGCCCAGCCGGTCGCCGAAGCCCTCTCCTACGCGCACGAGAACCAGGTCCTGCACCTGGACATCAAGCCGGAAAACGTCCTCATCAGCCATGACGGGATGGTCAAGGTGAGCGACTTTGGCCTGGCATCGCTCTCCAACAGCCTGGGCTTCTCGGCCGCCAAGGGCGGCACCATCGGCTACATGCCGCCCGAGCAGATCGCCGGCAAGCTGGTCGATGAACGCACCGACGAGTGGGCCTTTGCCAGCATGGTCTACGAGATGCTCACCGCCAAGAACCCCTTCTTTGCCACCGGCCTTAAACGCGCCTACCGGGCCGCCTGCTACGCCAACGTGACCCCGCCCTCGCTGGTCCGCGACGACGTGAGCCCCACCATCGACGGGATCCTGCTGGATGCCCTCTCGCCCTCACCTGAGGTACGCTTTGGCAGCATCGACGCCCTGATGGGCGCTCTCAGCCCCTGTCTGGGCAGCGCCAAGCGCGGGCACAAGAAGCTCGCCGCGCTGGTCAACGAGGATACGGAGGACGCAGCCCCGGACGAATCGTACGGCACGCGGCCTCCCCGCGACCTTTGGAACCAGCTGGGCGAGAAGAACGGCCGCTGGCTCGCCGGTGCGGTGACGGCAGCCGGCAGCGGGTGGCTCGCGTGGCTGGGGCTCTCGGCCACGGCGCTAGTCGGCTGGCAGCTGGCCCTGGTGGTGGCGGTTATCGCCGGGCTGGGGCTGGCGGTGCCGCACCTGGGTCTGCTGCTGGCGCTGGTGGCGCTGGGCGCCGGCGCCCTGTTGCGCGGCGCCTGGGCGGCGGGAAGCCTCATCATCGCCCTTGCCTTCATCTGGTGGCTGGCCGCCGGCCGGCGCGACCGGGGGCAGGTAGCCCTGGTGGCCGTCGCGCCGCTGATGGGGCTTGCCCATCTGGGCAGCGCGCTGCCGCTGCTCGCCGGCTTCTTCAAGCGCCCCGGACAGGCCGTCACGGCCACCCTGGCGGGCGGTCTTCTCGACTGCTACCTGGCCGTGCTCTGCGGAAGCGAGAGCCTCTACTTCATAGGGCCGGCCCCGCAGCCTTTGGGGGCGTCAGCGCTCGCCCTCACCCGCATGGTCAGCGCCCCGCGGACGTGGATCGTGCTCGCCGCGTGGACGTTGGCCGCCCTCGCCTGCGCGGCGCTCTGCAACCGCGGCACCAGGGCGGGCGCCCTGCTGGGCATTGCCGCTGGCACCGGCATCATCGTGTTCCTGCAACTATGCGCCCAGCGCGTGACCGCTGGCGGGACATGGAGCCTGCTACAGGCCTTGCCCGCCGTGTCAATTCTTGTCTCATTTATATTGTTGGGTACCATAGGTATTCTGGGTTCGCCCCCTCGGGCGGACAACGGCTGATTGGTTGACGCCGCTCTATGGCGTCTGCGAGATAGGTGGCGCACGTGGGCTTTATGTCAAAAATGGAAGATGGCCTCGAAGGCATCTTCGAGGGTGGTGCCCAGGCCGTCTTCAAACAGTCCCTCAACCCCGTTCAAATCACCAAGCGCGCCGTCAAGGAGATGAACCGCAACAAGCTGGTCGGCTCCGGACGGCAGTATGCCCCCACGCTCTACAACGTGCTCGTCAGCCCCGTTGACGATAAGAAGCTGGTGGGCTTCTACCCCACGCTAGCCCGTGAGATCGAGACCTACCTCACCGGCCGGGCTCAGGAGAACGGCATGGAGATGGACGGCAGCCCGCTTGTCCGCTTCATCGTCGACGACACCCTCAAGAAGGGCAAATTCGACGTCATCGCCGAGAACGTGGCCTCGCCCATCGTCAAGAAGCTGCGCGCCGAGGAGATGTTCCGCTACGGCCTGGGCCCCGACCCCAGCTCCGCCACGGCCGAGCCCGCCCCCAGCTATCGCCGCCGTCAGGCGAGCTACGCCAGCCAAAACGACCGCCCGGCCCGGCACGAGCGCCCGGCCCGCCAGGCAGCCCGTTACAACAGCAACCCCGGCCAGGCCTGGGCGGACGAGGAGTTTCCCCCGTTTGACGACAGCCCCGCCCCCGCCCCGATGGCAGGCAGCGGACTGGGTGGAGGCGGAGGCGCCTCCGCGCAGCTCACGGACGTCTCTACCGGCGAGGTCTACGAGGTCCACTCGGGCGGCTGCACGCTCGGCCGCGAGGAAGGCTGCGAGGTGCGCATCCTCGACGCGAACGTGTCGCGCCGCCATGCCAGCCTGGATTACGGCACCAACGGCTGGTGGATCGAGGACCTCAACTCCACCAACGGCACCCAGATCAATCACCATCGAATCTCGCGCGCCCCGCTGCGTTCCGGAGACGTCCTCACCGTGGGCGTGACCAAGCTCCAGTTCCAGGAAAGGTAGCATCGTGATCGATATCGTCCTGCTTGTAGGGCGTCTGCTTCTGGTAGCTCTGCTCTACCTGTTCCTTTTTGTCGCCCTGAAAAGCGGCATCGGACTCGTCAAAGGGCAAAGCTCCGAGCGCGGCGCGTGGACCATCGAGGTCACCCGCGGTCCCGCCGAGCTCAAGGACCTGAAGCTGAGGGTACTGGCTCCCGTCACCATCGGTCGCGCCCCCGATGCCGACGTGGTTATAGCCTCCGGATACGTCTCAGGCCACCACGCGCGCTTTGTGCCCAAAACCGGCCAGCTGCTGGTCGAGGACCTGCATTCAACCAACGGGACGATGCTCAACGGGCATCCGCTTACCGCCCCAACTCCGGTGACCAGGGGCGACGTGGTCTCCATCGGAGGCGTCTCAATCAAAGTAGGCAGGGATTAGATGGCTGAGATCACATCTGCCGGGAGCACCGGAAAAATCGAAATCAACTCCCAGGCGTCAAAGCTCACATACGCGGCGCGAACCGATGTGGGGCTGGTTCGCGAGCACAACGAGGATTCGCTGGTCGCCTATCCGCCGCTCTTTGCCGTCTGCGATGGCATGGGCGGACACGAAGCCGGCGAGGTGGCCAGCCGCATCGCCGTGGAGACGCTGGTCAAGGAGGCGCCGAGCACCGCCGACGGCACCGGCTTGGAACACGCCATCATCGCCGCCAACCATGCTGTGATAGACGGCGCGCGCACCGGCGAGGGCCGGCCGGGCATGGGCACCACCTGTACGTCCCTCATCATCGAGGGCAACCGCCTGGTCATCGGCCACGTGGGCGACTCGCGCGCCTACCTGCTGCGCGACGGCGAGCTCATCCAGCTGACCCAGGACCATTCGCTGGTGGCCGACCTGGTGCGCCAGGGCCGCATCACGCGCGAAGAGTCGCGCGTGCACCCGCAGCGCTCGGTCATCACCCGCGCCCTGGGCTCGGACCCCAACATGCTCCCCGACATCTACGAGTTTGCGCTGCGTCCTGGCGACCGCCTGCTCATCAACTCGGACGGCCTGTCGAGCATGATCACGGACGCCAGCATCACCACCATCCTGAGCGGCTTTGATGACGTTGACGAGTGCGCCGACGAGCTGGTCAAGGCGGCGCTTCAGGCGGGCGGGCACGACAACGTCACGGTCATCGTCATCGACCTGCCCGACGACCTGCCGATAAGCCCCGAAGCCGACGAGGGCGGCACGGCTGCGATGCCCACCGCCGGCGAGGCCTCCGCCGCCACGCCCGACATCACGGTCTCCCCCACAGCCGGCAAGGACGCTACCGACAAGACCGCCAAGCAGCCTAAACGCCGCAAGGCATCAGTTATCGCCTTTGTGGTGGCCCTGGTGGCCATCATCGCCGCCGCTACCGGCGGCACCTATGCCTACGCCCGCCACGTGGCCTTCCTGACCACGGACGACTCCGGCTACGTAACCGTCTACCAGGGATTTCCCGATGATATTGCGGGAGTCTCGCTGCGCTGGTACGTCAAGACCACCGACATCAAGGCGCAGGAGCTGCCGCAGCCGGTTCAGGAGCGCCTCACGCAGGGCATCAAGGTGGGCTCGCTCGACGATGCCGACAGCGTCCTGACCGATTACCGCGAGCAGATCGCCGAGCAGCAGGTGGCCCAGAACCCGGCCACCAGCACCGTCACGACCAGCACGACCAGCTCCGCCGCATCGACGGTTAGCGAGGACTCGGCTCGCACCGCCCAGACCACTTCCGAGCAGAACGCCTAGCCATGGCTGCCACCAAAGCCGCCCGCGGCTATAGGAGAAACACCGAGCTGCTGCTCTTGTTGGCGGCCATGCCGGTAGTGGTGGTGCTCTTTGCGATGAGCGTGCTCAACGAGGGCGAGCAGCTCACGGCCAGCAACCTGGCGGTGCCCATCGGCCTCATCGTGGCGTTTATCGCCGCGCACATCTCCTGCCGCGTCCTGGCCCCCAACGCCGACCCGGTCATCCTGCCCCTGGTATTCCTGCTCTCGGGCATCGGCATCACCTTTGTGCTGCGCCTGGCTCCCAAGCTGGCCAGCACCCAGATCATGCTGCTCTTTATGGGCGTGGTGCTGATGATTCTGACCATGGCGTTTGTCAGGCGCATCGAGGTCTTCGCGCGCTACAAGTACGTGATCGGCATCGCCGGCATCATCCTGCTGCTGCTCCCCGCCCTTATCGGCGTCGAGCACCTGGGCTCCAAGATCTGGCTCTCCATCGGCGGCTTCTCCATCCAGCCCGGCGAGTTCGCCAAGATTCTGATCGTCATCTTCCTGGCCTGCTACCTGTCCGACAACCGCGAGCTCTTGACCGTGGGCCAGGGCCGCTTCAACCTGCCCAGCCCGGCCACCATGCTGCCTTTGCTCGTCATGTGGGGCATCGCCATGGCGGTCATGGTCCTGGAGAGCGACCTTGGTTCTGCCGTCCTCATCTTTGGCATCTTTGTGGTCATGCTCTACTGCACCACCGGCCGCAAGTTCTACGTGTTTCTGGCTGTCGCGCTCATCGCCCTAGGCGGTTTTGCCGCCTATGAGCTGGTGCCCCACGTGCAGGTGCGCTTCCAGACCTGGGTCGATCCCTTCCAGTACGCTCAGACCGGCGGGTACCAGCTGGTCCAGGCCATCTACTCGATTGCCGACGGCGGTCTGTTTGGCGCCGGCATCGGCCGTGGCTACCCCACCCTCATCCCCGTCGTGGAGTCTGACTTCATCTTTGCCGCCATCGCCGAGGAGATGGGCCTGCTCGGCGCCTCCGGCGTGCTCATCTGCTACTTCATCTTTGCCGTGCGGGGCTTTGCGGTGGCGGCCCGCACCAAGACCGACGTCTCCGCCCTCACCGCCATCGGCCTGACCGCCTCCATCGCCCTGCAGGCCTTTGTCATCGTCGGCGGCGTCACGCGCGTGATTCCCCTGACCGGCCTCACCCTGCCCTTCATGAGCCAGGGCGGCACCTCGCTTCTGGCCAGCTTCATCATCATCGGGCTGCTGCTGCGCTGCGGCGATCAGGGCGTTGCCCCGGGATCGACCGAGGAGTTCCACCTCTCCTCCTTTGCCACCGACGAGCTCTCCCGCACCGCCATGGGACACCGCCTGACCGTCATCACGGTCTGCTTTGCCATCCTCTACGCGGTGCTTATCGGCGCCCTCACCTACACCCAGGTAGTGCGTGCCGACTACTACCAGAACCTCCCCACCAACAACCACACCATCGCCCGCAACCAGAAGATCAAGCGAGGCTCCATCAGCACCGAGGACGGCGTGGTGCTGGCCGAGTCCGAACAGGGCTCCAACGGCAGCTGGAAGCGCGTGTACCCGCAGGGGTCGCTGGCCTCTCAGGTGGTGGGCTACTCGTCGGTTCAGTACGGCGCCACCGGCATCGAAGCCGGCGAGTCACAGGCGCTGGCCGGGGGCAACATCCATGCTACCTGGGAGGATGCGATCAATGACCTGGCCGGCATCCCGGTTGACGGCAACGACGTGACCCTCACCCTCAACTCCACCATCCAACGGGAGGCCCAGGAGCAGCTGGCCGAGTCGGGCTTCAAGGGCGCCATCGTGGTGATGGACCCAAAGACCGGCGCCGTTCTGGCCATGGCGAGCAACCCCACATACGACAACAACGACGTAGACGACCTGCTGAGCGGCAAGGCCTCTGGCTCTGACGGCGCCCTGCTCAACCGCGCCACCCAGTCGCTCTACCCGCCCGGCTCCTCGTTCAAGGTGCTGACGCTGGCAACCGCCCTGGAAACGGGAACCGCCACGCTCGACTCCAGCTACTCGTCGCCCGCCTCAATCACCATCGGCGGCGGCGAGGTCACCAACTTTGGCGGCGAGTCATGGGGCAGCCTGACCCTGCGGCGGGCCCTGTGGTACTCCTCCAACACAGTCTTTGCCCAGCTCTCGACTGACATCGGAGCAAACGCCCTGGTGGCCAGC
>OMWF01000001.1 GCA_900314665.1 uncultured Actinomycetes bacterium | reverse complement strand
GCGCATTCGTTGGGGGCAAGCAGCTCAGCAAGCGTGGTTCTACCAGGTAGGCGCGCAGGTCTTTGATCTGGCTGCGACCCAGCAGGCGGCCGCGGAGCATACGCTGTCGTCCGTGGGCGGGACGGCGCAGTGGGCGTCAAACCGGCAGCCCGAGCCTGCAGCGCAGCAGGCGCCCGCCCCGCAGCATCGACCTTTGGTGCAGCGAGCGCCCGTTCCGCAGCCCGAGTCCATCACGCGCCCCGCCTTCTCGGAGCAAGATGTGCCGCCGCAGGTGCCGGACCCGAGCCAGGTTCCAGGCGCGGCAAACACCGCGGGCCTCAACTGGGGCGCCGGGACGGGTGAGGCGACCGCTTACGGGCGGCAAACGCCCGCGGTTCCGACGCAGGGTGCCGCGCCCTGTCCCAGCTACCAGCGACCTCCCGCGGATGTCTCAACCCAAGGCGGCTGGGGGCGTCCGGGCTATCAGGTGCCCCCCGCCACCTGGAGCCAGCCGGTGCCCCATGCCGCGCCGCGCGCCAAGTCCAAGCGGCGGACGGTGATACTCGTTGTGATTATCGTCATCGCGTTGGTGGTGGCCGCCGTGCTGCTGGGCATTGCCTCGGGCAACTTCTTCTACCAGCAGCTGACGAGCGGGTCCGGCTCGTCTGCCCTATTCTCCGGCGACGAGAGCTATCTGACCTGATTCTGAGCCTCACGGGTGAGGGGACGGCTTTGCCGCAGCGCTGTGCGGGGCGGCAAGCACTGCCAAAACGGTCGTGCGCAGCCTGCCGGATGTCGATGAATGCAAGCTCATCGCCTCTCGTTTGGCGCAAGAGCGTCTATCATGCTTCAAGCGTCCGTCAAACGGGCGGCCACAGGGGCGCCCGCGAGCTGCGCGACGGCATCGCGGGTTGATGCCCTTGGTGGCGGCGGGGGCGCAGGCAACGCACGTCAAGGCGAGGGGGACACATGCACACGTACGACCCGCATGAGATAGAGGACCGCTGGCAAGCCGAGTGGGAGCGGACCGGCATCTACCGCGATGTCGAGGATCCTTCCAAGGACAAGAAGTACGTGTTGGAGATGTTCCCGTATCCATCGGGCGACATGCACATGGGTCACGTGCGCAACTACACCATCGGCGACGCCGTGGCTCGCTTCTACCGCATGCAAGGCTACGAGGTGCTGCACCCCATGGGATGGGACGCCTTTGGCCTTCCCGCCGAGAACGCCGCCATCAAGCACAGCTCGCACCCCGCCACGTGGACCTACGGCAACATCGAGACCCAGCGCGCCAGCTTCAAGCGGATGGGGTTCTCGTACGACTGGGACCGCACGGTCATCGCCTGCGACAAGGAATATTACCGCTGGGGCCAGTACATCTTCCTCAAGCTCTGGGAGCGCGGCCTGGTCGAGCGCCGCAAGTCGCCGGTCAACTGGTGCCCTCACTGCCAGACGGTGCTCGCCAACGAGCAGGTCATCGAGGGCAAGTGCTGGCGTTGCGACTCGGTGATCGAGAAGCGCGACCTTGAGCAGTGGTACTACAAGATCACCGACTACGCCCAGGAGCTGCTTGACGACCTGGACCAGCTGCCGGAGTGGCCGGATCAGGTCAAGCAGATGCAGGCCAACTGGATCGGACGCTCCGAGGGCGCCGAGATCGACTTCGTCCTCTGCGACGAGTCGGGCGAGCCCACGTCCGAGAAGATCACGGTCTTCACCACCCGCCCCGACACCATCTTCGGCACCACGTTCTTCCTGCTCGCACCCGAGCACGAGCTGGTGAGTCGCCTGGTCGAGGGCACCGAGCACCAGGCCGCCGTGGAGAAGGTCGTCGACATCGCCCTGCACGCCACCAACGTGGAGCGTTCGCGCGACGACCGCGAGAAGCACGGGGCCTTCACCGGCCGCTACGTACTCAACCCCCTCACCGGCGACAAGCTGCCCATCTGGGTCGCCGACTATGTGATGACCGGCTACGGCACCGGCGCCGTCATGGGCGTGCCCTCCGGCGACCAGCGCGACTTTGACTTTGCGCGCAAGTACGGCCTCGACGTCCCGCCGGTGGTCATCGGCACCGACGACCCCCTCTATGAGCAGCTCAAGGACAAGCGCGAGCGGGTCATGCCGGACGCGCCCTGGGACCATGCCTACGACGCAGAGGGATACCTGGTGCAGTCCGGCGAGTTCACCGGCATGAAGGGCGGCAAGCACTCCGAGGCCTCCGATGCCATTATCGCCAAGCTCGAGGAGCTCGGCTGCGGCCGTTCAAAGGTCACCTATCGCCTGCGCGACTGGCTCATCTCCCGTCAGCGCTACTGGGGCAACCCGATCCCGGCCATCCACTGCCCGCACTGCGGCATCGTGCCGGTGCCGGAGGAGGACCTGCCGGTCGAGCTGCCCATGAGCATCGACGTGGCCAAGGGCGAGACCCTCGCCGACGACCCGGACTTCTACAACGTCAAGTGCCCGGTGTGCGGCGCCGACGCCCATCGCGAGACCGACACCATGGACACCTTCACCTGCTCGTCCTGGTACTACCTGCGCTATATCGATCCGCACAACGCCGAGAAGCCCTTTGACCGCAGAAAGGTTGACCGCATGATGCCGGTCGACCACTACATCGGGGGCATCGAGCACGCCATCCTGCACCTGCTCTACTCGCGTTTCTTTGTGAAGGCACTCCGCGACGCCGGGATGCTCGACTTTGACGAGCCCTTCAAGCACCTGCTCACCCAGGGCATGGTCACCCTCAACGGCGAGACCATGTCCAAGAGCAAGGGCAACGTGGTGGCTCCCGAGGAGCCCATCAAGCTCTACGGCTGCGACACGCTGCGGGCGTTCATGCTGTTTCTGGCTCCGCCCGAGAAGGGCCTCGACTGGAAGAAGAACGAGGACGGCAGCAACGAGGGTCTCGATGCGATGTTCCGCTTCCTCAACCGCGCGTGGCGCCTGGTCTGCACCCTCGTCGGCGACGGCGAGGACGAGGGCGCTCCGGAGAGCGGGGACATCCAGGCCGCCCGCGACGAGCTCGAGCGCAAGATGCACGAGGTCATCGCCAAGGTGACGAGCGACTTTGAGGGCATGCAGTTCAACACCGCCATCGCCGCCATCATGGAGCTCGTCAACACCTCATACGCCTACCTGCGCGTCAGCACGCCGGCAGAGCGCGATGCCGCGTTCTGCGCGGAGCTGGCCAGCGTGCTCGTGCGACTGCTCGCCCCCTTCATCCCGCACTGGGCCGAGGAGCTCTGGGTGAACGTGCTGAACCAGCCCGGTTCCGTGGTGACCGCCCCGTGGCCGGTGGCCGATGCCGCCAAGGCCCGTCGCTCGACCGTGGAGCTGGCCGTCCAGGTCAACGGCAAGGTCCGCGCTCACATCACCGTCGACGCGGAGGCCGAGCGCGAGGCGGTGGCCGAGCAGGCCAAGAAGGCCGTGGAGACGCAGATCGCAGGCAAGGACCTCAAGAAGGTCGTGGTGGTCCCCGGAAAGCTGGTCTCCATCGTCGTCAAGTAACGCACCGTCAATGCCCCAAGGAGAGGATTCGCCCGCATGCCCAACAACAGCAAACGGGATAAGAAGTTCATAACCGGCGTCGTGTTCTTTGGCATCGTCATCGTGATGACGCTGTGGGCGGTGATCTCGTCGTATGTGGGCGGGACGCTGGGCTCGACCGAGGTCTTCAACTTTGACTTCTTCGGGCTTTCCCAGGACCCCGAGGACCACTCCTTCACGACGCTCTTCACGACGCTGATCATCATCGCCGCCCTGGTGCTCTTCCTGATGCTGGGCGTCAAGCAGTGGCGTGACGATAAGAAGACCATGAACCATGACGACCAGCTGCTTGAAAGCGACATCTCAGAGATTGACGAGATGACCCAGGAAGAGTTCGACGAGTACCTGGTGGTGCTGTTCAAGCGCATGGGGTACCGGTCCGAGGCGGTCTCCTCTCCCAGCGACCCAGGCGTGGACGTGCTGCTCTACCGCGACACGAACGACCTGGTGGTGGTCTACGCTCCGCTTTCCAAAGAACGCATCGGAAACGAGGCGGTGGACGCCGCCCTCGATGCCATGAAGCGTCATAAGGCCCAGGCCGCGTGGATCATCACCAATTCGCGCTTTGAGAAGAAGACCATCCGCTACGCCAAGGACAACAAGCTGCGCTTGGTCGACCGCAAGATTCTGATGAACATCGTCGACCGCGCCACCCGCACGGCTATCGACCGTCTGGCTTCGGGCCGCTGAGAGAGCACCCTATGAGAGGGGCCGGTCCTTCTCGAGAAGGGACCGGCCCCTCTGTCTATTCGTGGGCCGCGTGTCCGGACGGCCGGTCGCAGCTCGTTAAAAAATCGCATTTGATATTTTTGGCTCAATCCGTATACTAGGGATGTTCGATCCGCTCTCCCGGGTTTATTAGGCATACCCTGGTGAGCCACAGTGCAGATGCTTTCGGTCACGAAAGCGGGCATTGCCCGCTTTTTTTAATGGCTAAAGCAGCTGGCAGAAGAGCTTGTCGCTGGAAGCTGCTGAGAGGAGGGGCGATGCCTGCGACCAAACGTGAGCAGGAGCTGATAGAGCTTGTCGAACCGCTGGTAGACCAGCATGGCTTGGAGCTCGTCGATCTTGAGGTGGTAGGCGGTTCCAAGAGCCCGACGATCCGCGTCTACCTCGACCGGCCCGGTGAGGGCGGCATTGCCTTCGACGATCTCGCCGCCGCCAACCAGTGGCTGGGAGACGCGATCGAGGAGCGGGACCCCTTCCCAGGGGCATACGTGCTCGAAGTCTCAAGCCCCGGCATCGACCGCCCGCTGCGCAAGCTGGAAGACTATCGGCGCTTTGCGGGTGAGGAGGTCGCCATCCGCCTGGAGAAGGAGGCCATCGCCTCCCACGGCGGGAAGGGGTCGCTCGCCGGCGTGCTCATGGGCGTCGAAGACGGCCTCATCGCGGTGAAGACGGGCGGCTCCACACAGCGGCTCGGTTTGGAAGATATCAGGAAGGCCCACGTCAAGGGCCATGTCGATTTTTCACGGAAGGATTAGGAATGGCCTCAGAAATGATGGAAGCCCTCCTCGCCCTGGCGCAGGAGAAGAACATCGACGAGCTGTACATGCTCGACCGCCTGGAGACGTCGCTCGCCAAGAGCTATCAGAACATCCTCAACCTCGAATGGGACTGCCGCGTCATCATCGACCGTGAGACCGGACACATCTACGTCTACGAGATGGTGCCCAAGGGCGAGCGCGACCCCGAGACCGGCGAGTACTCCGAGTACGAGGAGGTCGACGTCACCCCCAAGGACGTGTCCCGTATCGCCGCTCAGAACGCCAAGAGCGTCATCAACTCGATTGTGCGCGAGGCCGGGCGCGAGAACATCTACCACGAGTTTGCGGACCGCGTGGGCGAGCTGGTCACGGGCACCGTCCTGCAGACCACGCCCGACTTCACCATCCTCAAGATCCGCGACGGGGTGGAGGCCGAGCTGCCGCACTTTGACACCCGCCGCAACCCCGGCGAGCGCAACGAGCGCCCGGCTGGCGAGTACTACCAGCACAACCGCCGGCTGCAGGCCCTCATCATCGAGGTTCGCGACCCGGCCAACATGAAGACCAACTCCCGCGGCGAGTCCGCCCGCCCCTCCATCGTGGTGAGCCGCACCCACCCCGACCTCATCCGCCGTCTGTTTGAGGTCGAGATACCCGAGGTCTACGACGGCGCCGTGGAGATAAAGTCCATCGCCCGCGAGCCGGGCGGCCGCGCCAAGGTGGCCGTCTCCAGCCGCGAGCCCAACCTCGATCCGGTGGGCGCCTGCGTCGGTCCCCGCGGAAGCCGCATCCGCATGGTGGTGAGCGAGCTGCGCGGCGAGCGCGTGGACGTCATCCAGTGGAGCGACGACCCCGCCCGCTACATTGCCAACGCCCTTTCTCCGGCCAAGGTCACGAGCGTCTCCGTGGACGAGGAGACCCACTACGCCACCGTCATCGTGCCTGACGACATGCTGAGCCTGGCCATCGGCAAGGAGGGCCAGAACGCGCGCCTGGCCGCCCGCCTCACCGGCTGGCACATCGACATCAAGTCGGCCTCGCTCATGGTGGGCATCCCTGAGGACGCCGACATGCTCATCGATGATGACGATGACCTGCTGGGGCCCGATGCCGAGACCGAGGAGCGCTGCGAGTTCGTCGACGCCGACGGCAACCGCTGCCGCAACCACGCCCGTCCCGGCAGCCGCTTCTGCGGCGTGCACGAGGCGGAGGAGCTGTAAACCCCATGGATTGCGCGGAGAAGACACCGGGCGCCGCCCCCAAGCCCCGTCGCCAGCGGCGCTGCGCCTCTTGCGGCTCCACCGACACCAAGCGCGACCTGATCCGCTTCGTGCGGCTCAAGGACGGCACGGTCGAGGTGGATCCCACGGGCAAGAAGGCGGGCCGGGGGGCCTATCTCTGCGCCAAGCACGAGTGCTTCGTGGCTGCTCGTAAGAAGAACAAGCTGGGGGCGGCGCTCAAGGTGCCGCTTTCCCCCGACCGATACGATGTTCTGGAACATGAGTTTGACCGCCTGTGCGCTGCACATGGCGCACAGGAGTAGGGAGACCGCCAATGGCAACAATGCGTGTACACGAGCTCGCAAAGGAGTTCGGAATGACCAGCAAGGAGCTGCTCGAGAAGCTCCAGGCCATGGGCATCCCGGCCAAGAACCACGCTTCGGCCCTGGTCGATGCCTATGTGGACAAGATCCGGAAGGACCTGGGGCCCGAGCTCGCCGCACGGGCGGCGGCCAAGGAGGCAGCACAGGACGCCGAGGCCGCCAAGAAGGCCGAGACGGCAAAGGCCGAGGCCGCCAAGGCGGAGGCCGCCCGCAAGGAGGCTGCCGAGCGCGAGGCTCGCAAGAAGGCGGTCGAGGAGGAGCGCGCGCGTCGCGAGGCCGAGCGCAAGGCCCGCGAGGAGGAGGCCGCCAAGAAGAAGGCCGAGGCCACCAAGGCCGAGACCCACCGGGACAACGCCCCGCGGGCAAAGTCGGTGGCCTTTGGCAGCCTTCTCGCCCAGATCGAGGAGGAGAACAAGCGCCTGGCTCAGGAGAAGGCCGACCGCGCCGCCGCCGAGGCCAAGCGCCGCGAGGAGCGCAAGGCCGAGCGGGCTGCTAAGAAGGCGGAGCGCGAGAAAAGCCATGCCGCTCCTCAGCCGCAGCACCAGCAGGCGGGCCACGACGGCCATGCCAAGGGCCACGGGGCAGGCGAGATGGCGGCCGAGGCGCCGCGCGGCGGCAAGGGCGCCAAGGGCGACCGCTACAGCCAGATGGCCCATGCGGCCGAGCGCCTTCAGCGCGACAAGGTGCTGAAGGAGGCCCGCGAGCAGATAGCCCAGGCCGAGGCCCAGAGCAGCGGCCGTCGACGCAAGCGCAAGGAGAAGCGCGCCGCCGAGGCGGCCGCCAAGGAGCAGGAGCAGATCAAGGCCAAGGCCGCCCGGGCCACCACCGCCGAGGGCGTGGTGCAGATTCCCACCGGTTCCACCGTGAGCGAGGTGGCCAACCTGCTGGGCGTGGCTCCCAATGAGATCATCAAGAAGCTGTTTCTGGTGGGCACCGCCCTCACCGTCAACCAGACCATGTCCGACGATCTGATTGAGCTCGTCGCCGCCGACCTGGGCCGCGAGGTCAAGATCCTGTCCGTCGGCGAGGAGATGGTGGTCGAGTATCACGACGATCCGGCCGACCTGGTGCCGCGCCCGCCGGTCGTGACCGTCATGGGCCACGTCGACCACGGCAAGACCTCGCTGCTCGACGCCATCCGCGAGACCGGCGTGGTGGCCACCGAGGCGGGCGGCATCACCCAGGCCATCGGCGCCTCCGTGGTGCACATCAACGGCCGCCAGATCACCTTCATCGACACCCCCGGCCACGAGACCTTCACCGCCATGCGCGCCCGCGGCGCCCAGATCACGGACGTCATCGTGCTGGTCGTCGCCGCCGACGACGGCGTGATGCCCCAGACCGTGGAGTCGATTAACCACGCCAAGGCGGCAAAGGTGCCCATCGTGGTCGCCGTCAACAAGAGCGACAAGCCGGGCGCCAATCCCGACAAGGTGCGCACCGAGCTCTCCGAGTACGGCGTCATCCCCGAGGAGTGGGGCGGACAGAACATGTTCGTCAACGTCTCGGCCAAGAAGCGCATCGGCATCGACGACCTTCTCGAGACCATCCTGCTGCAGGCCGACGTGCTCGAGCTCAAGGCCAACCCCAACGCGGAGGCCTCCGGCTATGTGGTCGAGGCCAAGCTCGACAAGGGCCGCGGCCCGGTGGCCACGGTGCTCGTCAACCGCGGCACCCTGCGCAAGGGCGATGTGGTGGTGGCCGGAACCAGCTACGGCCGCATCCGCTCGCTCATCGACCCCAAGGGCGTGGTAGTGGAGGAGGCCAAGCCTTCCGACCCGGTCGAGATCCTGGGCCTGAGCTCGGTGCCCAACGCCGGCGACGAGTTCATGGTCATGAGCGATGAGCGCGATGCGCGCAACCTGGCTGAGGAGCGGGCGCTCAAATCGCGCCGCCTGGCCGAGCAGCAGCGGCCGCACATGTCCCTGGAGGACCTCTTCAACCGCATCGACGAGGGCACGACTGAGCTCAATCTGGTGGTCAAGGCCGATACGCAGGGCTCCATCGAGGCTCTGCAGGACGCCTTGGACAAGATGGACCAGAGCGAGGTCAAGATCAACGTCATCCACAGCGCCGTGGGCGGCATCACCGAGACCGACGTCACCCTGGCCGCCGCCTCCGACGCCATCATCATCGGCTTCGGCGTGCGCCCGATGGCCCAGGCCAAGGCCGCAGCCGAGCGCGAGAAGGTCAACATCCGCTGCTACCGCGTCATCTACCAGGCCATCGAGGACATCAACGCAGCCCGTGTGGGCCTGCTCGCCCCCGAGTTCGTGGACGAGGACACCGCCACCGTCGAGGTGCGCAGCCTCTTCCGCGTCCCCAAGGTGGGCGTCATCGCCGGCTGCTACGTCACCGAGGGCGAGATCAGCCGCGACGACAAGGTCCGCGTGGTGCGCGACGGCACGGTCATCTTTGAAGGCAAGATCGCCTCGCTGCGCCGCTACAAGGACGACGTCAAGAACGTGAAGCAGGGCTACGAGTGCGGCATCGGCATCGACGGCTTCCAGGATGTCAAGGAAGGCGACATCATCGAGGGCTACGTCACCAAGGAAGTGGCCCGCAAGGAGTAACCAGCGCATGAAGCAGAACTCATCATCGCGCAGGCTCAACGAGCAGGCGAGGAGCAGGATGGCCTCCATCCTGCTCCTCGATGTCTCGGACCCGCGCTTGGATATGATCACCGTGACCGGCGCCGAGGTGAGCACCGACCGCTCGGTCTGCAACATCTACATCTCTGCCGAGAAGGACCGTTACGGGGAGGTCATGGAGGGCCTCGAGGCCGCCAAGGGCCGCCTCCGCTCGCTCTTTGGGCGGGGGCTGGGCTGGCGGGTGACCCCTGAGCTGCGTTTCATGCTCGACACCAGCGTCGATGAGGCGGAGCGCATCACCGAGGCCTTGAAGGAAGTACCGCCCACCATGGGCATCCCCAAGGACGAGGAGGGCCGTCCCCTCAACCCGGCAGACGCCGCCTCCGAGGATTCGGACGCGGGCCTCGCGGACGGGGTGGAGCGCGAAGGGGAGCAGGCATGACCGGAGCCACCTTGGAGCAGCTTGCCGAGCGCCTGAAGAGCGCCCGGCGGGTGGCGATTTCGGCTCACATCCACCCCGACGGCGATGCCATCGGCAGCGTGCTCGCACTGGCCGAGGCGCTCAGGGGCCTGGGCATCCAGGCCGACCCGCTCCTCGCCGACGAGGAAGAGCAGGTGCGCTTTAACTACCTGCCCGGGTACGGATCTCTGACGCACGCTTCCGAGTATGCCGCCAAGCCCGACCTCTTCGTGGCTCTGGACACGCCCAATCCGGCGCGGCTGGGAGGCAGCCGCGACGTAATGGAGGCGGCGCCCTACGCGCTGGCCCTGGACCACCACCCGGACCTGCAGCCCTATGCCGACCTTTGGACGTGTGCGTCCGAGGCTGCGGCCGTGGGAGAGGTGCTCTGGGACCTGCTGGGCATTCTCGGCCGGCAGACGTCTGAGACCGCCGCCTGCTGCTATACGGCGCTTATCACCGACACCGGGCGCTTCCAGTACCAGAACACCACCGCGCACACGTTTGCCGTGGCAAGCGAGCTGGTGAGCGCCGGCGCTAACCCGAGCCGCCTGTCCGACCTGGTTTTTCAGAATGAAAGCCTGGGCACCACCCAGCTGGAGGCGCGGGTGGCCTCCCGCATCAAGCTCGAGGACGGGGGGCGGATCGCCGTCTCCTGGACCTGCGACGCCGACTACGAGGAGCTCTCGGTCAATCGCGGGGAGACTGAGACGCTTCCCGACGTGCTGCGGCGCCTGCGCGGCGTGGAGTACCTCTGCCTGCTGCGGCAGCAGGGGACCAGTGTCCGGGGAAGCATGCGCGCCAAGGGCACGGGATCCGTGCGGTCTGCGGCGACGGCGCTCGGCGGCGGCGGTCACGATGCGGCTGCCGGGTTCCTTATCGAGAACACCACCGTCGAGGACGTGTATCGACGGGTGGTGCCCCTGCTCAAGGCCTGCGAGCAGGCAGGGGACTTGGGATGAGGCGCAACGCCAGCGGGCTCTCAGGCCTTCTTGCCGTCGCCAAGCCCGCGGGAATGACCTCGCATGACGTGGTCGACCGGGTGCGTCGGGCCACAGGGGAGCGGCGGGTGGGCCACGCGGGCACGCTCGACCCCATGGCCACCGGCCTTCTGCTGGTGGCGGTTGGGCCCGCCACCCGCCTGAACCAGTACCTCACCGGCCACGACAAGGAATACCGCGCGCGCATCGCCTTTGGGACGGCCACCGACACCGACGATGCCGAGGGCCGCGTCATCTGCCAGTCGCCGGTGCCTGAGGCCCTGACGGACCCAGGGTTTGCGCAGACGCAGCTCAGGGCGCTTATCGGCGATCTTGAGCAGGTGCCGCCTGCGTACTCGGCCGTCAAGCGGCAGGGCAGGAAGGCCTACGAGGTCGCCCGGGCAGGCGGAGAGCTGGAGCTTGAGCCCCGCACCGTAACCGTCTACCAGGCAGACTTGGTGTCGCTTGCCGCAGACCCCGTGGTCGAGTGGACGGTCGACCTGCGGGTTTCCAAGGGGACCTACATCCGCGCCCTGGCCCGGGACCTGGGACGCGCCCTGGGAAGCGCGGCCCATCTGGCGGGCTTGCAGCGCCGGCAGAGCGGGCGGGTGAGGCTCGAAGACGCGGTCTCGCTCGAGCAGGTGGAAGCGGCAGGCCCGCAGGGAGTGGAGGCGCTCTTCTGCGACCCCGTGGCGGCGCTCGGCCTTCCTCGAATCGAGCTCCCTGCCGACTTGGTCGCACCTCTGCGGCAAGGTAAGCGCCTGCCGGCGCCTGGCGACGCCCTCGCTCTTGAAGGCCTCCCGGTGGCGGTAACATCTGGCGGGCGCCTGCTCTCGGTGCACCGGGTGCAAGGGGGCGGCCTCGTGGCAATGACTGTGATCGATGGAGGGGTCGCTGGATGCAAGGAAGCCTAGGAGCAGGGGAGACGGGCGTCGGACGGCGCGCCAAGGTGGTGCCGTGGCGTCCTGACGCAGGGTTTATCGGCGACGCGGTCTGCGCCATCGGGGCCTTTGACGGCGTCCACGTGGGGCATCGCTTTCTCATCTCCGAGATGATACGGGCGGCACGGCAGCTGGGCGTGGCGGCGGTGGTCGTCACCTTTGACGTCGACCCCGACGAGCTGCTCTCGAGCCATCCAGCTCCGCGCAAGCTGCTCATCAACGAGGACCGGATCAACCTGCTCTCCCGTACGGGCGCGGACTACGTGCTGGTGGTGCCATTCACCCGCGAGCTGGCGGCGTTGCGCTACGACGAGTTTCTCGAGCAAGTGCTGGGAAGCTTCATGCACCTGCGCGGCATTCATGTGGGATGCGATTTCAAGCTGGGCTACAAGGCGCTGGGAACGGTGGGCTCCATGACCGACTGGGGCGTCTCCCGCGGCTGCCCGGTCAAGGGCTACCCGCTGCTCGAGCGCAAGGGCCATCCGGTCACCGCCACCCGCATTCGCGACCTGCTGGGAGCCGGGCAGGTGGAAGTGGCAAATTGCCTGCTGGGACGTCCCTTCTACGTGAGGGGGACCGTGGTAGAGGGCCGGCACGAGGGCTCGCAGCTCGGGTTTCCCACGGCAAACGTGCAGACCACGATGCCGTACACGCCGGTGGCCGACGGGGTGTACGCCGGCTGGTGCGCCGTAGACGGCATCTGCTACCCGTCCGCCATCAACGCCGGGTACCCGCCCACCTTCGAGGGGCGGGAGAAGCTCTGCAAGCTCGAGCCGCATCTGATCGGCTTTGCCGGCGACTTGTACGGGCGCGAGCTCGAGGTCTCCTTCTCGTCCTGGCTGCGGGGGCCGGTCAAGTTCCCCAGCTTGGAGGCGCTTATCGCCACGGTCAAGGACAACATCTCCTGGACCGAGGGCCATCTGGGTCGGTGCCCGGCAGATGAGCTGGGATTTCCCGTCAGGGAAGGGGAGGGCTTGCTCGCCTGACCCCATGCGCGCGGTACAGCCGAGAAGCGTTGAGAGGTCTTAGGGCGGCCAGAACGCAAACCGGATCGAGGAGGTGGGGCAGATGGCACGGATCAGCGACGAGGACATAGACCGTGTGCGCTCGGCTACCGACTTGGTGCAGCTGGCCTCCGAGCGGATGGAGCTCAAGCAGCGCGGGCGCCTCTACTGGGGCTGTTGCCCCTTCCACGGCGAGAAGACCCCCTCCTTCAAGATCGATCCGGACACCCAGCTCTGGCACTGCTTTGGCTGCGGCAAGGGCGGAAACGTCTTTGGCTTCGTGATGGAAGCCGACCACATGGAATTTCCCGATGCGGTGCGCTGGCTGGCCGACCGGGCCCATATCGAGCTCCATGAGGAGGGAGGGCGCCAGCTGCCCCGCGGGTACAAGGAGCGTCTGCGCGCCATCATGCAGGAGTCGGCCGAGTTCTACAGCTTCGCGCTCAGGCGAAACCGCTCGGACCAGGCCTCTGCGGCCCGCGCCTACCTCTCGGGCCGCGGCATGGGGTCCGCGGTATGCAAGCGCTGGGGCCTGGGGTTTGCCCCGGGGCGGGGGGCACTTGTGCGCCATCTCACCAAGAAGGGCTTTGAGCGGCAGGAGCTGATCGACTCCAACATGGCCCTGGTGCGTCAGAAGGGGCAGCACGCCGGGCAGCTCTCGGACCGCTTCTACGACCGCGTCATGTTCCCCATCCACGACGCCCAGGGGGCGACCATCGCCTTTGGCGGCCGCGTGATAGGACCGACCCCGCCCAACACCGGCAAATACATCAACACCGCGGACACGCCCATCTTCAATAAGCGGCGCAACATGTTTGCTTTTGACCGCGCCAAGGCCTCCATCACCTCGACCGGGACTGCGGTGGTGGTCGAGGGCTATACCGACGTCATCGCCCTGCACGAGGCCGGCATCACCAACGTGGTGGCCACCCTGGGAACGTCCCTCACCCCCGAGCACCTGCGACTGCTGCGCACGGCTCGCCCCAAGCGCATCGTGTACCTCTTTGACGGCGACGCGGCGGGCCAGAAGGCGGCCGACCGCGCCGCCTCCTTCGTCGACCTCTCGGCCACGGCCGAGGCGGGCCGCGACTACGTGCAGCTGCTGGTGGCGGTCATTCCCGGCAACCAGGACCCGGCCGAGTACGTGGCAGACCAGGGCGCGCAGGCGATGCACGAGGTCATCGACGGCGCGAGCTCGCTTCTGCGCTTTGCCATCGATCGCAGGCTCGCGCCGTGGGACCTCTCCGTCCCAGGACAGCGGCAGCGGGCCTTGAACGACGTGGCGCAGCTTCTGGCCCCTATCAAAGGGACGCTGGAAAGCGACGACTACGCCAACTACGTGGCAGATCGCCTGGGCGCGCGCTTCGAGACCGTGCAGCGGACCTTCCTGGCCGCCAAGCCCCTGCCCAAGAACGAGCCGCGCCCCCTGCCCGAGCGTGACGCCCGCCGTTCACGCGAGCAGCAGCCCCGGCTCGAGGACGCTCCAACGGCCCCCGAGCCCGCGCTTCCGGCCCGTCCCTCAAGCGAGACGGACCGTCTGGAGCGGGAGCTGCTCGCCTTGACGGTCTCCCATCCGCAGCTAGCCCCCCGGCTCCACGACGCCTTTGAGCGCACGCCCTGGTCGACTCCGGCGGTGGCCTACCTCGCCTCGCTCGCACTCGACCTGCCCCCTGAGGCGCCGACGGCCGCCCGGGTGGCATCGCTCGAGAAGGAGGTGCCCGGGGTCGGCCCGTACCTGGCCGCGGCGCAGCTAGATCCGGAGGCGCTGGGTGGACTGGACGCCTCCATACGCCGGATTCTCAATCGGCTTAAGGTGCTCGACCTCGAAAAACAAGTCCGTTCCGGGATGGAGCAGATTAAAGAGGCTGAAATAAATGGAAAAGTAGTGGATAATACGTTATTTGCAAACGTCGCGAAACTGCAACAGGAGCTCAACAACCTCCGCAATGCATCTTCGTCATGATTGCGCGCCGGATATCCGGAAACAGCCTTCATGCGGTCTCGCGCCCTTGAGGAACGCAGCACGGACAGGACGTTTTGGACAGGGAAGGATGAACGTGGCAGCCAAGGATTCAGAGAAGAAAACCGCTCGTGAAGCCACGACAAAGAAGGGTGCCGGCACCAAAGCCGCGCCGGCGGCGTCCGGAAGCAAGTCCGAGATGGCCCAGCTGATAGCCGACGCCAAGTTTGATAAGAACGTCATGGACGGCCTCGCCGCCCTGATTGAGCGGTCCAAGTCCACCGAGGGTCAGGTTACCGAGGACGACCTCCAAGCCGTCTTCGAGGACACGGACTTCACCGGCGACGACATCGCCGCGGCGTACAAGATCATGAAGACCGCCGGCGTCAAGGTGGTCGAGGAGCTTGACGAGCCCGAGCCCGCCGCCACCGGCGCCGCGCACGGCACGGTGGACGACGACGTCGACGAGGACATCGAATCCGACGTCGACGACGACCTGCTCAAGGACATTCCCGACGAGGAGCTGGGCGGATCGGCCGAGCAAGTCGACATCGTCTTGCCCAAGGTCACCCGATCCTCAAAGAAGAACAAGAAGAAGCGCGCCGACACCAACTCGGTGACCATGCTCACCGGCGACCCGGTGCGCCTGTACCTGAAGGAGATCGGTAAGGTCCCGCTGCTCACCGCCTCCGAGGAGATCGACCTCGCCATGAAGATCGAGGCCGGCCTCAAGGCCACCGCCGAGCTTGAGAAGGCCGAGGAGGAGGGCCGCGAGCTGACTCGCCGCGAGCAGCGCCGCCTGACTCGCGTCGAGCAGGTGGGCCTGGACGCCAAGTCCCAGCTCATCGAGGCCAACCTGCGCCTGGTGGTCTCCATCGCCAAGCGCTACGTGGGCCGCGGCATGCTCTTCCTCGACCTCATTCAGGAGGGCAACCTGGGCCTCATCCGCGCCGTGGAGAAGTTCGACTACACCAAGGGCTTCAAGTTCTCCACCTACGCCACCTGGTGGATCCGCCAGGCCATC
>OMWF01000048.1 GCA_900314665.1 uncultured Actinomycetes bacterium | reverse complement strand
CTCCTTAGCGCAGAAGAAAGGAGCCGGCCAACCTTGGACGGCCGCCGGCTCCCCTGCCTATGATGCTCGTTGCCTCGTCGAAGCTAGTCGACGGCGATGACCTCGCGGTCGCGGTAGTAGCCGCAGTTGCCGCAGACATGGTGCGGGAGCTTGACCTCTCCGCACTGCGGGCACACCGAACGTGCCGGCTCCTTGATGACGCTGTTGGCGGAACGGCGCGAATGGGTCTTCATACGGCCTTTACGCTGCTTGGGTACTGCCATCGGAAACATCCTTCCCTCACGTGCGCAGCGACGGCACGTGCCATCGCGCTAATTCATGCATTACCAGCCCTCCAGGATGAATCCTGGTTCAGGCACAGCAAGTGATGTTAGCATGACTGCGTAAAAGCCGCCACATTTGACCGCGCAAACCCGACGAGCGGCAGGTCAGCCCGCTGCTAGTCGTCGAATTTGAGGTTCTTGAGAACGGCAAAGGGGTTGTCGGCGCCGTCGTCGGGAGCCTGGCCCACGTGTTCGCAGTCGCCCTCGTTGAGGTTGTGCCCGCACACCGGGCACAAACCCCGGCAGTCCTCGCGGCACAGCGGCATGACCGGGGTCTCAAGCACGAGCGTGGCGTGGATGGGCTCGGAGATGTCTATGACTCCGTCGTCGCCCAGCTGCTCGAACTCGTCCTCCCCGGGGTCGTCGTCGCCCGCGGGCGCCTGGGGGTCGTCGGAGGTGAGGTAGAACCCCTCCACCTCACCCGCCAGGTGAAGCTCGGCCGGCTCAAGGCAGCGTGAGCAGACGCCGACCACCGTGGCGCGGGCCATGCCGGTGAGGAGGATGGCGCCTCCCGTGTTGGTGAACACGAGGTCGTAGTCGACGCCGCGGGGCAGCTCGTAGGTCTCCCCGCCCACCTGGTAGGAGTCTCCGGGGAGGGTCCCCTTCACGATGTATTCGTCGCCAGGCTCGGGGATGTGGTCAAGGACCGGTATCTCGCGTGTTTCAAGAGGCATGGTGGGCACCTATCACGGCTGGTGGTTCTCATTGAGGCTCTGACGGCAGCGGGCGACGTTGTCGAGCAGCTTGTTGAGGTTGTTTTCGAGCTGGGCAAAGACGTCGTCCGTGTACTTGTAGGCTCCGTAGCGCAGGTCGAGCTCCTTCTCCTGGGCGTCCGCGAGCACGCGGTCGCGCTCCTGCTCGGCCAAGCGCACGATCTCCTGCTCGGAGGCGATGGTGGCCGCCTGCTTCTCGGCATCGTCGATGATGCGGTTGGCCTCCTGGTCGGCAGCGGCCAGGATGTCGTCCCTGGTATGGACGATGCGACGGGCGTCGACGAGCTCCCTGGGCAGGGTGTCGCGAATCTCGTCGATAATGTCGAGCGCGCGGTTGGCGTCGATGGTGCGCCGCTGCGCGTTGCCAAACGAGGCCTTGCCTTGGTCTATGAGGTCGGCCAGGTCGTCGAGGAGGCCGAAGATGTAGGACTCTTCCATCGGGAATCCCTTCCAGTAACGCAGCCGGCTGGGCACGGTTTTGGGGTATGGTTGCCAGCTATCCCTACTGTATCAGGATAGCCGCAGCCTGTGTGCGAGGCGCCTTCAAAGCGCCCCCTTCGGTTCTAGCGAGCGGCGTACTTGTCGATGAGCGCCTGCTCGACGCAGGGCGGGACCAGCCCCTTGACGCTTCCGCCCATGCTCGCTATCTCCTTGACGATGGAGGACGAGAGGTACATGTGCTCCGGCTGGGACATGATGAAGACGGTCTCGAACTCGGGGTCGAGCCTGAAGTTCAAGGCGGCCATCTGGAACTCGGCCTCGAAGTCGGTCAGGGCGCGCAGCCCCTTGACGCACACGTCGGCGTCGTTCTCGCGGGCAAAGTCCACGATGAGGTTGGAGAAGGGCTTGACCTTCACATGGGGCAGGTGCGCCGTGGCCTCTTCGATGAGGGCCACCCGCTCCCCGAGGTCGAACAGTGTGCCCACGTTGCGCTTGTTGCGCGACTCGGCCACGCCGACGATGACCTCGTCAAAGAGCTGGGCGGTACGCTCGATGACGTCCAGATGCCCCGAGGTGATGGGGTCGAAGGTGCCGGGCACCAGAGCCCGGGTGGGATGAGCGATCAACTAGTCCTCCTCGTTGCCTGCGGTCAGCGTGACTATGGTAACGCCCACGATGCCGTAGCGTTTGGAGCCGTGCAGCGCAAGGCGATGGGCGGCAAGCGACGGGGGCACCTCGCCCGGCCCCGTCTCGGCGCTGTGCTCGTAGACGACCACGCAGAAAGGGGCCAGGTCGCCATGGGCGGCCAGGTCGCCCACCAGCTTCCACACCTCGTCGGCAGGGACCTTGTAGGGCGGGTCGAGCAGCACCAGCTCAAAGGGAACCCGGGTCAGAGGCCCCGCGGCGGCTGCCACCTGCACGTCCTTGGGCACCACCCGGGCCTCGCCGCGGGTCAGGCCCAACGCCTCGATGTTGGCCTGCAAGGTCTGCCGCGCGCGTCGGTCGCGCTCAAAGAACAGGCAGCTCGAGGCGCCGCGGGAGAGCATCTCCAGCCCCAGGGCGCCGCTGCCGCCAAAGGCGTCGAGAACGGCGCCGCCCACCGGCCCTCCCCAGGCCGACATGATCGAGCTCGCCATGGCCTCGCGCACTCGGTCGACCGTGGGGCGCGTCCCCTGGCCCTTGGGGGCCTTGAGGACCCGCCCCTTGAACCGTCCTGACACGATCCTCATCAGCCGACCACCGCCTCGTCATCAATCTGCGAGAAGACCGCCCGCAGCTCGGCTGCCAGCAGCGCGTGGTGGGGGGCTTGCAGCTGCGGGTCGCCCGCCAGCAGCCAGCGCGCGTCCTCATGGGCACGCTCGATGAGCCCCCGGTCCCTGCCTATGTCGATCAGCTTGAGAGTGGAGGCCCCGGACTGCCTGAAGCCCAGCACATCGCCCTCATGACGAGAGGCCAGGTCGAGCTCGGCCAGGGCGAGCCCGTCCTCGGTGGCGGCGATGGCCTCCAGCCGCGCCTGCGCCTCCTCGCTCTTGGGGTCGGCCAGCAGGTAGACCGTGCCGTCGCGCTGGCCGCGCCCCACGCGGCCCCGCAGCTGATGGAGCTGGGCCAGGCCAAAGAGCTCGGCATCCTCCACCAGCATCACCGTGGCGTTGGGCACGTCCACGCCCACCTCGATGACGGTGGTGGAGACGAGCACGTCGATGCGGTGGGCGGCAAAGTCAGACATCACCTGCTCCTTCTCGGCAGGCTTCATGCGCCCGGTGAGCAGCCCCACCGCGTAGGAGGGAAACTCCCGGGTCCGAAGCGCCGCCGCCAGATTCTCGGCGGCGGTGGCGTCGGATACGTCGACGCCACGGGCGATCTGGTCGGCCACCCGCCCCGCCGCCTCCTGCTCCTCCTCGGAAGAAGGGCGCTTCTTCTTGGGGGCGCCCACCAGCGGGCAGACGATGTAGGCCTGCTCCCCCACCTTGAGTGCCTTGGCGATGGCCCGGTAGGCCGCCGACCGCCGGCGCTTGGGAAGCACCTTGGTGGCGATGGCGGCCCCTGCCCGCGGCTTGCGCCGGATGTAGGAGCACTCCAGGTCCCCGTAGAGGGTGAGGGCCAGCGAGCGCGGAATGGGGGTGGCGGTCATCGTCAGCAGGTCCGCGCCCGGTCCCTTGGACAGGAGCTTCGAGCGCTGCCCCACCCCGAAGCGCTGCTGCTCGTCGATGACCACCAGGCTCAGCCGGGCAAACCGCACGTCGTCCTCGAGCAGGGCGTGAGTCCCGAAGAGCACCTGCAGCTCTCCTGCGGCCAGCTCATGCAGGATGCGCTTCCTCTGCGACGCGGGGGTCGCCCCGGTGAGCAGCGCCCAGGTCACGCCCGCCTTGTCGAGCAGCGGCCCCAGCTTGGCGCCGTACTGGGAGGCCAGCACGCCGGTGGGGGCCATCATGGCGGCTTGGCAGCCGCTGTCCGCGGCCACCGCCAGGGCATGGGCCGCCACCACGGTCTTGCCGGTGCCCACGTCGCCCTGCACCAGCCGGTTCATGCAGCGGGGCGCGGCCATGTCGGAGAGAATCGCCGCCACCGCCTCCTGCTGCTCGTCGGTGAGCTGGAACGGGAGGGCGTCCCTGAGGGCCGCCAGCGCCGGGCCATCCACCGCATGGGCCACTGGCTCGACGCCGGTGAGCTCCTCGTTTCTGCGCATGAGCAGATGCAGCTGCAGGCACAGCACCTCCTCGTAGGCCAGACGCCTGCGGGCCTGGTCCCGCTCACCCACGTCCCTCGGGAAGTGGATGGCGCGCAGGGCGGCGGCACGGTCCATGAGCCGGTAGCGCAGCCGCAGGTCGACCGGGAGCGGATCGGGGAGGTTGTCCAGGTCGGCGAGGGCGGCCGAGATGAGCCGTCGCATCCAGCTGGGCGTGAGCCCAGCGGTGGCGCGGTGTATGGGGATGATGACCCCGTGCGCGGCCGGACCGTCCTGGCTCGCCGCCCCCTCGCTCAAGACGTCGCTGAAGGGCGAGTTCATCCGCTTGTATCCGTAGCTGAACTCGACCTTGCCGGAGAGCGCCACGCGCATGCCCTCCTTGAGCTTCTTGGCGACCCACGGCTGGCTGAACCAGGTGGCGATAAGCACGCCGCTCTCGTCGACGAGCGCCGCCTCCACCAGCGACAGCCGCGGCCGCGGGCGCTTGACCTTGACCGAGTCGAGGGTGCCCACCACGGTCACGGTCTGGCCGAGGGGCGCGTCGGCGGTCGACACCACCGTGGACATGTCGAGGTAGCGGTGCGGATAGCAGGTGAGCAGGTCGCGCACGCGCGTGACCTTGAGCTTGGCGAGCAGCTCGGCCCGGGCGGCGTTGACGTAACGGGCGCGGGTGACCGGCTCTTCGAGCAGCGCATACGAAGCAGCACGGTCCGGACGGGGACCGTGCTGCGAAGCAGTGCCTGAGGAGGTGCGGGCCACCATCCTGGGAATACGGCTATTCGACGGAGAGCATGACCGGATAGACGGGCTGCTCTCCACGCTGGGCATCGAGCTCGAGGTCCTCAAAGCGCTCCTCGATGAGGTCGCAGAGGCTCTCGAAGCGCTCGTCGTCAAGGTCCTGGCCGGCCAGGATGGTGAGCGTGTCGCTGTCCTCATCGACGATCTGGTCGAGAATGGCGAGGGTCACATCCTCGACCGAGCTGCCCACCACGTCGAGCGAGTCGTTGATGAGGCCGATGAAGTCGCCCTCGTGGATCTCCTCGTTCTTGGAGGACTTGGCGTCGCGAATGGCGTGGGTCACCTCGCCGTAGGTGACGCCCTCGGCCACCTCGGTCATGAGAGCCACGTTCTCCTCGAGCGAGGCCTCGGAGTTTATGGAGATGAGCGCCTCGAAGCCCTGGGTCACGTTCTTGGTGGGGACCACCGCCATGGGCTTGTCGCAGAGCTCGACGGCGGTGTTGGCGGTCATGATGATGTTCTTGTTGTTGGGAAGCAGGATGACCGCGTCGGCATCGACCGAGTTGACGGCCTCCACCAGCTCGGAGGTGGGCGGGTTCATGGTCTGTCCGCCGGAGACGACGTAGTCGACGCCCAGGGACTCGAGGATCCGCTTGACCCCGCTGCCGGCGCCCACGGCCACCACGCCGAGCTTCTTGTGGGCGGCGGTTGGGGCGGCGCTCTTCTCGGCGGCGATCTCCTCGTCGCGCTCGTCGCTCTGCAGCTTCATGTTGTGGATGAACACCTCGGCGATCTGGCCGCGGTCGGTGAAGTAGCTCAGCACTGTGCCCGGGGTGTTGGAGTGCACGTGGACCTTGTAGTCCGGCCGCTCGCCCACGATGAGCTCGCAGTCGCCCATGGTCGACAGAAACGCCAGGGTCTCGGTCTTGTCGATCTGGTCGGAGTGGACCAGGAACTCGGTGCAGTAGAGGTAGTCGCTGCCCTCCCAGTCCTCGATGTGCTCGATCTCGACCTTGGAGCCGGCCTTGGGATGCATGGTCTGGTAAGTGTCGGGGATGACGGCCTCGCTGCCGGCGACCGCGCTGGCAAAGCCCTCCAGCATCACCGCCAGGCCGAAGGCGCCGGAGTCGACCACGCCGTTCTCCTTGAGGACCGGAAGCAGCTCAGGCGTGCGCTCGACCGAGGCGAAGGCTGCCGCGGTGACCGCATGCAGGGCGTCGTCTCGGCTCAGACCGGCTTCGGCCGCCTGGTGGGCGGCGGCGGCGCTGTCCTTGAGCACCGTCAGGATGGTGCCGGCCACCGGCTTGCGGACCGCCTTGAACGCCACCTCCTGGGCCCGGGCCAGACCGCGGTCGAGGGTGTCGGCATCGAGCTTGTCCATGTCCTCGACGCCCTCGCAGAAGCCGCGTAGGATCTGGCTGGTGATGACGCCCGAGTTTCCGCGGGCGCCCATCAGCGAGCCGTGGATGACCGCCTTGCAGACCTCGGGGAGAGTGGCGTCGTCTCCCAGG
>OMWF01000028.1 GCA_900314665.1 uncultured Actinomycetes bacterium | reverse complement strand
GAAGTGATACCTCCATGCGAAATCGACAGGGGAGGGGAGGCTTCGCTGTTCATGGCTTTGGGAGACGAGAAGCGCTTGCGCATGCTCGACATCGTCGCCGCCAACCCAGGCATCTGCGCATGCACGCTCATCAAAGCCTTCGATATGTCCCAGTCAACGCTTTCACATCACATGAGCCTGCTGAGGAAGGCCGGCCTTGTGACGTGTGAGAAACGTGGAAGGTGGAGCCACTACGCCCTATCGGACGATGGTTTTCGCAAGGCCATCGCCTACTGCAATGGGATGACGGGTGCGCAAGAAGCAGCCAGACTTCAAGCGACGCAACCTCACAGCTGCTCGGCAGATTGATTGCGATTGCCCGCTGCCGCAAGAATGAGCAGGTAGATTCTGTGTGACCGATACCATTGACGGCGGCTCTCCTCTCCGTTTTCTATGCTCCCATCAAGAAGCAGACGAGGTTGATTATCTGCGGGAACACCGCCATCACCACGCAGGCGCGAGCCACCTGCATGATAACCACGTCGGCGTTTTGGACTCCCATATCATCCATGATGAGCGCCATGCCGGATGTGCCGGCGGGGCTTGCGATGAGCATGCCTTCCTTGCACCCGCAGTCAAACAGGCGTTGCTCTAGATGCCCGGTGACATATGCTGGCATCGGCGAGCATCCGGCCCTTCCATCATCTGCGGCGGAGTACAATGAGGCGATTCAACAAACGGGGATGAGCTTTTTATGAGGAGCGATTTCTGTCCCGGCTCGTCCCTGTCAGCATCGAGGAGTCAGGAACTTGTATGACAAACGAAGACGCACTGAAGGCGGAGGATGTGGCAGAAATCCTGCATATTGGGAGAAACGCCGTCTATGAGCTAGCCAAGTCTGGAGAGCTGGGCAGCTACCGCATAGGGCGTCGCCTTCGTTTCACATACGCAGACGTCCAGACGTATATCAAGCGCACAAAGAACGGCGGGGTGTCAGAATCCGATGCGCCCACGTCTTTGATGGGAAGGCGCAAGAGGGTCGTCATCTGCGGGCAGGACATCATCTTGGACGTGCTCTCCAACTACATGACGCAGGCGGGCTTCGAGTGCCTGCGCTCCTACGTGGGTAGCTACGACGCGCTCACGGCGCTCTACAAGGGCGAGGTTCAGGTGGCTTCTGCGCACCTTTGGGATGGTGACACCGGCATCTACAACGTGCCGTTTGTGAAGCGCCTGCTGCCGGGCGTGCCGGCAGTCGTCATACACCTGACCGATCGCGAGCAGGGTTTTTACGTCCGGAAGGGCAACCCAAAAGGCTTGCACGACTGGGCTGACCTCGCTCGGCCCGGGGTGGTCATGGTAAATCGCGAGAAGGGCGCGGGAAGCCGCGTGCTGGTTGACGAGCACCTGCGCTTGCTGGGCGTAGACCCAGCCCAGATAGCGGGCTACTCGGACGAGGTGCAGTCCCATATCGCCGTGGCGAGCGCAGTGGCTCGGGGGCGCGCAGACGTTGCCGTGGGCAGCGAGAAGGTCGCTCGCCAGGTGGACGGCATCGAGTTCGTGCCGCTGCAGAGGGAGCACTACGACCTCATCGTACGGCGGGCCGACTTTGAGTCGCGCCCGATACAAGCCATGATGGCGATACTGGAGTCGGGCCTCATGCGCGATGAGTTTGCGGGGCTAGGCGGCTACGACACCTCAGACATGGGGCGCATCGTCTCCATCGACTAGACGGCGGACGCTCCCCGCTGCTTCGCCAGCCGGTAATGCGAGAGCATGGGATTCGTGGGGCGGACGCGCAAGATGATATGATTTTGATGAGGAAGCGCGACTCCCAGAGATAAGAGCCATTGAACGAGAGAGGGGTGTGCCCCGGGTATTTGTCGAGAGACTTGATTAGAGAGCCGCGATGAAGCGACGGCTCGATCGAGCCTTTTGAGGCGATGCGGTTGCGGGGCGGATGGAGCGCTATGCGCTGCCTGGGATAGTGGTGGTCGCGAGTCCAAAGTTGGAGTCCTATCGTTTTGGAAGAAAGAGAGGATATCGATGATGCACTCAGCCGTTTCAAAGCAGGCAAAACGCATAGTTGCGTTGATTGCGATGTGTTTACTGTGCGTGTTTGCGCTCAGCGCCTGCGGGCAAGCGCAGACCTCGGGAGCGTCAAGCGCCGCCAGCCCCAGCCCAAGCACCGCAAAGTCATCCGATGGGCTCGTGATCCTGTACGAGCAAGACGACGGACTGATCAACAACTACTCTCTTATCGCAGTCAACCCCGACGCTCCGTTTGTGAACTCTGACGGCGCCGCGGTGACTGACGTTAAGATCAACGCTGAGGGCGCCCAGGCGTTTATCGACTGGATGCTCAGCGATGAGGGCATCGAGCTGGCTAAGAACTACGGGGTCGACTCCTACGGCCAGAGCCTGTTCAGCATCAAGGACAATGCGCCGCACTACACGGGCGACATCCCACAGGCCACCGACGAGACCAAGACCATCCGCCTGTCCACCACCACGTCGGTCAACGATTCGGGGCTGCTCGACGCGCTTATTCCCACGTTTGAGCAGAAGTACGGCTACAAGGTCGAGGTTTACTCCGCCGGCACGGGCAAGGCTATCGCCAACGCCAAGAACGGCAACGCCGACGCCATTCTCGTGCACTCGAAGTCCCAGGAAGAAGCGTTTATTCAGGACGGGTTTGCCTACACGCTCCCCGGCTTTGACAGCGAGCGTCTCACGTACATGTACAACTACTTTGTGCTGTGCGGTCCTGCCGACGACCCCGCGGGCGTGAAGGGCGCAAGCTCGGCTAAGGATGCGTTTGCAAAGATTGCAGACACCAAGAGCCTGTTTGTCTCGCGTGGCGACAAGTCCGGCACGCACACCAAGGAAGTCTCACTTTGGCCGGAGAACCTCGGCATCACGACCGAAGCCGACAGCGTCGCAAATTACACTGACTGGTACATCTACTCGAACGCCGGCATGGGCGATTGCCTGAACATGGCAAAGGAGAAGGGCGCCTACATCCTTTCGGATAAGGCAACCTTCCTCGCCTTCACGGCAAATCAGGGCTAGCTGGAGGCACAGCGCAGCATGGGGTCGGCGTTTGCACAAGCGCTACAGCTTATTGTGACGGGCGACCCCATGCTGCTGCAGATCATAGGCGTCACGCTGCGCATGAGCCTGACGAGCTCGGCGACGGCGCTGGTCTTGGGCGCGCCCTGGGGCGCGTTTCTTGCGTTTGGGTCATCTAAGGTGAAGTCCGTCCTCATCGTGGTGAATCGCACGCTCATGGGCCTGCCGCCGGTGGTGTGCGGCCTGCTGTGCTACCTCATGTTCTGTGGTGTCGGCCCGCTGCGCTTTCTGCATCTTCTCTATACGGTCGAGGGCATGATCGTGGCCCAGGTCATTCTGGTCACGCCCATCGTTGCCGGTACCATCGAAGCCTATGCGCGCCCTCTTGTCGCACCTGTCAGGGAGACAGGGGTCGGCTTGGGCATGTCGCGCCCCCGCATTCTGCGGTTGATGATTCAGGAGTGCCGATACCAGGTGTTTACCAGTTATCTGCTGGCGTTGGGCCGCGCGCTGGCAGAGGTCGGGGCGGTCTCCATGGTGGGCGGCGCCATCGCGTACAAGACCAACGTCATGACCACGGCCATCATGATGTATACAAACCGGGGCGACTTTAAGATGGCAATAGCGCTCGGAATCATTCTTGTGGGGCTATTCTTCTTGCTCAACATACTCGCCCACGTGCTGCAGCCAAAGGTGGTCGCGTGAGGATCAGAAACCTCATCGTGCGATATGGCGCCACCACGGCGCTCGACATCGGGGAGCTCACGCTTAAGCGCGGAGTCTGCTACGCGGTCATCGGGGCAAACGGCTGCGGCAAGAGCACGCTCGCCCGCTGCATCGCAGGGGTGATCAAGCCGACGAGCGGCGAGGTCGGCCTGCAGCCTGACGACAAGGTCCGCTATATGCCGCAGCGCAGCTATGCGTTTTACGGGAGCACGCTTTCAAACGTGATGCTGGGAGTCAATGCCACAGCGCACGGCAAGGAGCGCGCCCGGATGCTCATCGACGCGCTCAACCTGACTACGGTCGCGCGTCAAGGGGCTAAACAGCTCTCCGGCGGGCAGACGGCCCGCATGGCGCTCGCGCGCACGCTGGTGGGGCAGGGGACCTGGCTCGTGCTCGACGAGCCGACCGCCGCCCTCGACAGCGGGTCCATGCTTGCGGCGGAGGGGCTGATACGGTCGTATCGCGACGAGTTTGATGCGGGCGTCATTCTCATCACCCACTCGCTCAAGCAGGCCAAGCGCGTCTCTGACCAGCTCGTTTTCATGGAGAACGGCCATGTCGTCGAGCAGGGCGAGACCAAGAGGCTGATAGACGATCCGCAGACGCCGGCGCTTACGCGGTTTTTAGAGCTGTTTGGCGCGTGAGGGGAGCGGGGATGGGGAAGGCGAGAGAGAGCGGCATGGGCGCAGGCAAAGGCGCAGATGTGGGCGAGCGGATGGCGCGGTGGACCCGGCGCATCAACGCCATCATTGCCGCCGTGCTCGTGGTCGCGTTCTCAGGGCATGCGCTGCTGGCGTCGGCCGCTGGAGTGCAGGCGCCGCTTTTGGCGCCGATCCCCCTGCTCTTAGGGCTTCTCGTGCTGGTGGCGGCACACGTTGCGCTCTCTATTGCGACCACCGTGATCATGTGGCGCGACACCGTCCGCCCTCCCAGCAGAAAGAAGAAGCGCCATCAGATACTCAAATGGGTGACGGGCGTGGTGCTGCTCGCGGTGCTGACGGTGCACGTGCTGCACCCCGCAGTGGCTCCGATCGTCATATGGAGCGCCTCCGCCCTGCTGCTCGCCGCGTTTGCATGGCACGTCTGGACGGGGATGAAGAGCCTTGCCCGCGATCTGCGGCTTCCGGGAAACGCAAAGGTTCCCCTCCGCATCGCCCTGTGCGCTCTCGCGCTTGTGGTGCTTGTGGTCATGGTTGCGACGCGAATCTGAGTGGGCTGGCGAGAAAGGCTCTAGCAAGACCCCTAGTGCGCAAACGGGAGCTCGTCAAACGAACCGTCCAACAGGTCGATCATTGCCAGGCGGTTGCGTATAAGCTCGCCTCGGCCGAGAAGCACCTTGGCCGCCTCCGCTGCCATGACGCTTGCCGTCACCGCCGCCGTAAAGGGCAGGTTGCCGAGCTTGAGGTGCTGGCTCTTCTCGCCCTCGCTCGTCGATCCGTAGACCTCTACAAACGAGATGTCGCCGGGGAGCACCGTGCACGCCTGTCCAAACCACCCGGCGATAGCTCCGTATACGAGCGGGACGCCCGCCTGTTGGCACGCATGCGCCAGCACAAACCTCGATTCGAAGTTGTCCAGGCAGTCGATGGCGCAGTCGACGCCGCTCACGAGTTGGGCTGCGTTGGCCTCGGTTACCAGCGCATCGATTGCCTCGGCGTGGACCAGGTCGTTCACCGCATGCACGCGCTGGGCTGCTGCCTGGGCCTTGCTCATGCCCAGTGTGAAGTGGGTGGCGAGTATCTGCCGATTGAGGTTTGTCTCCTCAAAGACATCGCCGTCGACCAGGCGCAGATGCCCCACCCCGAGGCGTGCGAGCTCCTCGATGCAGTAGCCTCCCAGTCCGCCGCATCCCAATACCGCGACGTGCTTGGCGGCAAGTGCCTGGCACTCCTCATCGGAGAGGGAATGAAGGTTTCTACTGTAACGGGCCGGTGTGGTCATGGCTCTCTCCAAAATGCCGGGGGTGCGGCACCCTGCAGCACCGCACCCCGTTTTTTAGCATACCGTCTCTTATCAAGCCGTCTAAGAGAGGCGGTATGCGGGCATCATCTCGTCGGCGATCTGCTTCTTGCGGCATTCATCGCACAGGGTTGCCGCCTCGTCGAGCCCTGCGCGTGTGGCGGCGTGCGCCACCGACTCGACGGTCCCCATGATGGTTCCGCACTTCTCGCATCTGACGAGTTGGAACGTGCGGTTCCAGATGGTGCGGGTGTCGGCGGTCTGGGTATAGGAAATGGCGTCGGTCGGGCAAACGTTTGCGCAGCTCAAGCAGCCGACGCACGATGACGACGGGTCTCCGTACGGGGTGCTGATCTCCTTGTCGACGCCTCGATTGACGGTCGATATCGCGCTGGTGCCCAGGCTCTCACACGCCTGGACGCACAGCCCGCACAGGATGCACTTCTCGCCATCGAGGACGGTGAGGCGCTCAAAACCATCGTTACCGTTGATTTTTGAGAGAAGCGCCACACGCTGCGCCTCGGGTGCGCGGGCGGCCAGAAGCCCCAGCACCACCGAGCGCTCCTCCTTGATGCGGTCAGAGTCGGTGCGCACCACGCATTCCTGCTCGACGGGGTACACGCAGCTGGTCACGACTTTGGAGCGTCCGCGTATCTCGACTTCTACGATGCACACGCGGCAGCAGGCGCGGTGGTCGGGAAACGCATCGGAGCGGCAGAACACCGGGATGAAGACTCCGTTGCGCTTGGCGACGTCCCACAGGTACTCGCCCTTCTCGCAGGTGCAGTCCTTTCCATCGATGGTGATGTGCAAGAGCTCGCTCATAACGGCCTCCTCTGCGTCATGACCGCGTCAAACCTGCAGACGTCACGGCAGCTGCCGCAGGCGATGCACTTTGTCGGGTCGATGGAGTGCGGCTCGGTAGAGGAGCCTCTGATAGCGCCTGCGGGGCATGCGCGCTGGCATGCGCCGCAGTTCTTGCACGCTTCCGGTGCGATGGCGAACTGGGTGAGCTTGGAGCAGACCCCGGCGGGACAGGCGCGCTCGTTGATGTGTGCCTCGTACTCGTCGCGGAAGAAGCGGATGGTGGTGAGCACGGGGTTGGGCGCCGTACGCCCAAGGGCGCACAGAGAGGCGTCCTGCATCGTGTGGCCGATGCGCTCAAGGAGCTCGATGTCGCCCCGCCTGCCGCGCCCCTCGCAGATGTCGGTCAGGATGACGCGCATCTGACGCAGGCCCTCACGGCACGGCGTGCACTTGCCGCAGCTCTCCTCGCAGAGGAAGTCGACGTAGTAGCGCGCGACATCGACCATGCAGCTGCGGTCGTCCATGACGATCATGCCGCCCGACCCCATCATCGCTCCGTATTGCTTGAGCGTGTCGAAGTCGACGGGCAGGTCGAGAAGCGACTCGGGGATGCAGCCGCCCGAGGGGCCGCCGGTCTGGATGGCCTTGAACGGGCGGTCGTTCATCATGCCGCCGCCGATGTCGTAGATGAGGGTACGCAGCGTGGTGCCCATGGGGACCTCGACCAGGCCGGTGTGCTTGACCTTGCCCACCATCGCAAACACCTTGGTGCCCTTGGAGGTCTCGGTGCCCAGCCGGGCGTACGTGTCGCCGCCCTCGCGCAGGATGTAGGGGATTGAGGCGAGGGTCTCGACGTTGTTGAGCACGGTGGGCTGGTCAAAAAGGCCGCGTTGCACGCTGCGGATGTACTTGGCGCGCGGCTCGCCCACGCGCCCCTCGATCGAGGCCATGAGCGCGGTTGATTCGCCACAGACAAACGCGCCGCCGCCACGCACGATGGACAAGGTGAGCTTGTGGTCGGTGCCCATGACGTGCTCGCCCAGGATGCCGGCGGCCATCGCGTCGTCGATGGCGCGCTGGATGTGCTCGCGCGCCGCCGCGTACTCGTCGCGGATGTAGAGGATGCCCTCCTCGGCGCCGATGGCGAGAGCGCCGATGATCATGCCTTCGATGACGGCGTGCGGGCAGCCCTCCATGGTGGAGCCGTCCATGAACGCGCCGGGGTCGCCCTCGTCGCCGTTGCAGACGATGTACTTGGGGAAGTTGTCGTAG
>OMWF01000078.1 GCA_900314665.1 uncultured Actinomycetes bacterium | reverse complement strand
CGATAAGGGCGCTTCTCCTAATGAGGAGACGTCCGAGCGCACCGACTCGCTTGCTCGGCTGCTTGAGATGCTTGAGGGCGGCGATGCTCAGACCCGTGGAATGGTGGCCACCGCTTTCTCACGGGTTAAAGACCCGGCAACTGTCGAGCCGCTGATAGGGCTGCTCGCCGACGAGGACGAGCACGTGCGCTCGGCTGCCGCCCAAGCGCTGGGCTTTCAGGAGGATGAGCGCGCGGTCGGCCCCCTTATCGATGCCGCCCATAACATGGAGGACGAGTCCCTGCGCGCCAACGCCCTCGCCGCCCTCTCGCGCCTGGCTCATCCGGGCTCGTTCAACACCGCGGTCGCCGCGCTCTTCGACCTGAGCGACGCGGTGCGCAAGAACGCGGCTGTGGCCGTGGGAAAGCTACACGACGCGCGGGCCCTGGAGCCGCTCGTCATGCTTCTCGATGATGAGAACCCCCAGGTCAGGGCCAACGCCGCATGGGCATTGGGCGAGATTGGCGAGACCGGTGCGGTAGATGCCCTCATCGCCCGCCTTGACCGTGAGCTCGACGCCCAGGCCCGTCAGATGCTGTTCATCGCTCTCGGGGTGCTGGCCACCCCCGAGGCTTGCGAGCGCTGCCTGGCCGAGGCCACGACCCAGCTCACCACCCCCAACAGCCGCATCGCCGCCATGATCGGGGCGGTGGACGCGATCACGCAGCACCTGTCGGATGATGCGGCCACCGTGGCCCGGCAGTCGGATCGCCTCCGCCCGGCACTGCTCTCCTCGCTTGCTGGCGCTGACGACAACGAGGAGCGGGCCACTGCCGCATGGGCCCTGGGCCATCTGCCGGATGCTCCCGCCTCGCACGAGGCCGCGCTGGCGGCCCTCATCGCCGCGCTTGACGACCCGTACGAGTGGGTCGTCGCCTATGCCGTCGAGTCGCTTGCCATCCTGCATGACGCCCGTGCCGAGAAGCCCCTGCGCCAGCTGGCTGCACGAGCGTCCGACGCTGATTCCGAAGCCCCTGAGGACGACGGCTCCCATCCCGACCTGCCCTCTTTGGCCGCTCAGGCCGCCGACGTCATCGCCGGCGCCGCCCCCATGCCCAAGCCGCTGCGTCCGGAAGGCGCTCCAAGCGCGGAGGAGGCTCGATGAGCGCTCGTCGCGCCGCCGGCGGAGCCTCGTCGAGCATTTGGACGCCCACCTTCATCTCGCTGTGCATCGTCGGCATCTTCCAGGTCACCGGGCAGTCGATGATGAACACGGTGATCCCCGTCTACACCCGCACCCTGGGCGCGTCCGGCTCAGTCATCGGCATGATAGTGGGCTCCTTCGCCATCACCGCCCTCTGCGCGCGCCCGATTTTCACGCCCGCCTTTGACTCGTTTCCCAAAAAGCCCATCTTCTTCGCCGCCGAGCTGCTGATCGTGGTCTGCTCGTTTCTCTACGCCATCGCGTCGACGGTGCCGGCCATGTTTGTGGTCCGCATGCTGCACGGACTGGCCATGGGCTGCACCGGGCCCCTGGCTCTGGCGCTGGCAAGCGAGTGCCTGCCCCCCGACCATCGGGCTTCCGGCATCAGCATCTTCTCGCTCTCCCAGGCGTTGGGACAGGCGGTGGGACCGGCTACGGGCCTGTGGCTGGCCGGCGTCATCGGCTATGCGTGGACCTTCTACATCTCCGGCTTTTCCATGGTCGTCGCCGCCCTGCTGGTGCTCACCATCAAGGAGCCACGCCGCGAGAACCGTCCCAAGTACAAGATCGCCCTCAACCGCATGTTTGCGGCGGGCGCCGTGACCCCCGCCATACTCACGGCCATATGCTCGGCCTCCAACTCGTCGATCATGTCGTTTCTCGCCATCTACGGCACGCTGATGGGCATCGCCGGCATCGGCCTCTACTTCACGGTCCACGCCATCTTCCTGATCATCTTCCGTCCCTTCTGCGGGCGCTTGGCCGAGAAGCTCGGCTACGCCAAGGTGATGGTGCCCTCGCTCATCCTCTATGCCTGCACCTTCCTGCTCATCAGCCGCTCCACGCAGCTCTGGCAGTTCCTGGTGATCGCCGTGCTCACGGCGGCGGGTTACGGCGTGTGCTCGCCGCTCTTCCAGTCCATCGCCATGAGCTCGGTGCCTAACGAGCGCTCGGGCGCCGCCAGCGCCACCAACTTCACCGGTCTGGACACGGCCCAGCTCATCGGCCCCACCTTTGCGGGCTTCTTGGCCGACCGCTTTTACGGCCAGACCGGAAGCGAGGTCGCCGGCTACTCATCCATGTACGTGGCCATAGCGGGGGTCATGGCCTGCGGCGTCGTGCTTTACCTGCTGCTCTACAAGCGCATGCAGCGCACAATGGACAAGGTGGCGGCCGAGGAGGCGGCTGCGTCGTCAGGGCAGGGCCGGATGGCTGCGGAGAAGGCCGGCGAGTAGGGCATGGCAAAGACGGCTGCTCGGCGTTCCCAAAGCATCTGGAGCCTCACCTTTGTTTCCCTGCTGGTCATCAACTTCTTCTTCAGCATGGGCCAGCAGATGCTCAACAACGTGCTGCCGCTCTACGCCTACAGTCTGGACGTGCCGGCTACCATGATCGGCGTCACGCTCTCGGCCTTTCCCATCGCCGCACTGGGCATCAGGCCCTTTGCCGGCCCGGCCTTTGACTCGTTTCCCAAGAAGCGCCTGCTGCAGATCTGCTATGCCGGCAGCGTGACGGCGCTCTTCCTCTATACCATCGCCGACAGCGTGCCGTTTCTCTTTGCGGTGCGCCTGCTGCACGGCGTGTCGGTGGGGTGCATCTCGCCCCTGGCCATGTCCTTTGTGGGCGACATACTGCCCCGCCACAAGATGTCCTCGGGGATGAGCGTCTACACCATGGCGCAGGCGGTGGCCCAGGCCATCGGCCCGGCGGTGGGCATCTGGCTCTCGGGCGTCATCGGCTTCCACCTCACGTTCCTGGTCTCCGCCGTCTCCATGGCCATCGCCGGCGTCATGACCTTTGGAATCAAGGAGCCGCCCCTCGACCACGAGCGCCCGCCCTACCGGATCAGTCTTTCCCGCATCATCGCCAAGCAGGCGCTGCCCTCGGCCACCATCCTCTTCCTGCTGGGCATGGTCTTTCAGGCGACGGTCTCCTTCACCGCCATCTACGGCGGCCTGCGCGGCGTGGGACAGATCGGCCTCTACTTCACAACGTATGCCATCGTGATGGTGGTCTGCCGGCCCCTCTTTGGCCACCTCTCCGACAAGATCGGCATCACCAAGGTGCTGGTGCCCTCCATCTGCTTCTACGGCGTGGCTATGCTGCTCATGCACCAGGCCTCCACCCTCGGCGGCTTCATCCTCACCGCGGCGGTGGCCGCCTTGGGCTACGGCGTGCTCTACTCGCTGGTCCAGGGAATACCCTTTGCCACGGTGCCGGCCAAGTTCCACGGCGCCGCTTCCAACACCAACTACATCGGGCTCGACCTGGGCATGCTGGTGGGACCCACCTTGACCGGCGCCATCGTCGACGCCCTCATCGCCGCCGGCCAGCCCGAGGTCGAGGCCTACTCAAACATGTGGCTGTTTCTGCTCATCCCCATCGCCGCCGGCCTCGTCTTCTACCTGGCCAGCAGGCCCACGCTGCGGCGCTATGCCGAGGAGACCGCCCGCATCAACGCTGCCGACGAGGCGGCCTTCCGGGCGTCGCACGGGGATGCGCTAGAAGAGGGCTCCGGCGATGCCGCTCCGCTCCGGACGGCTCCTGCCCAAAGCCCCGCCTCCACGGGCGCTGCCGGTCCGCGACAGCGGACTGCCCAGCCTTCCGCCCCCGACCAGGCCCCCGACTCCCCGGGCGCTTACACCGTCGATTCGCATCCTGCCGAGAAGGAACCGCCTCGATGAGCACCTCCACCCGCATCGCCGCCGCGCGCACCGCTCCCAACAAGCTCTGGAACCGGGGCTTCATCATGCTCATCGTGGTGAACCTGACGCAGAGCCTGGGGACCTTCATGGCCATCAACATCATCCCGCTCTATGCGCGCGGGCTGGGTGCGCCGGCCTCGATGATCGGCTTCATCACCGGCGCCTTTGCCGTGACGGCCCTCGCCGTCAGGCCGTTCTCTGGCCCCGCCTTCGATTCCTTCTCCAAGAAGTGGCTTTTCTTCATCGCCACCGTGCTCTGCTTTGTGGCTACGTTTGGGTATGCCTTCACCAGCTCGGTCCCCGTGCTCATCCTGCTGCGCTTTGTGAACGGGGTGGGAGTGGGCTGCTGCGGGCCGCTGGGGATGGCGCTGGCAAGCGAGCAAATCCCTGAAGGACGGATGTCGAGCGGCATCGGCTTCTTTACCATCGCCACCGCCATCTCCCAGGCCTTTGGCCCGGCCCTCGGCATTGAGCTCTCGCAGCGCTGGGGCTACGCCCCCGCGTTCCTCACGGCCTCCGCCTTCATCGCGGTCGGGGCGCTGCTCCTCGCCTTCTTTGTGCACGACGCTCCCGACGCCCCGCGCCTGCCCTACAAGATCGCCCTGAACCGCATCTTCGCTAGGCAGGCCGTCGTGCCGGCCGTGGTGCTGGGGCTGCTCTCCATGTCGTTTGCCTGTACCAACTCGTTTATGGCCATCTATGGCGGGCTGCGCCAGGTAGGCGGCATCGGCCTCTACTTCACGGTGTATGCGCTCTGCCTGCTGGTGACCAGGCCGCTCTTTGGCCACCTGTCCGACAAGTACGGCACCACCAAGGTGGCGGTGCCGGCCATGTGCTGCTTTGCCGCCTCGTTCATCATCGTGAGCCGGTCGTCGAGCCTGGCGGGATTTGTGGCCGCGGCGCTGGTGGCGGGGTGCGGCTTCGGGGCGACCACCCCGCTCATGCAGTCCTTGATGTTCAAGTGCGTGCCCCATACGTACCGAGGCGCCGGGTCCAACACCACGTACACCGGCCAGGATGCGGGGCAGCTGCTGGGGCCCTTCCTGGCTGGCGTGGTCATCGACGCGCTCGTTCCGGTAACGGGAAGCGAGGCGGCGGCGTACTCAACCATGTGGCTCGTGATGCTCATCCCCATCGTCGCCGGCATCGTGGTCTACCTTGCGTGCCAGCCGCTCATCAAGCGGACCCAGGCGGAGACGGCGGCTGCGGAGGCCGCGGCTCGGCAGACGGCCGAGCAGAAGGGCTGAGCAGGCCGGGGGCGCAAACGGCAGGACGCGCGCGCCCTGCTGGTGCGTCCGCGCCCGCCCTTTACCCAGTTAGAGCCGACTCGATACGCAGGCTATGCGGTCGGCCTTGTCAACGTAGACCAGGTGCAGGTCCGTCTGGTAGAGGTTGGAGAGCTTGTCTGAGGTGAGGGCCGTCTCGGCCTCGCCCACCACCATCGAGCCGTCGCGGTCGAGCATCCCCACTTTGCCTCCCAGCAGGATGGGCTGGTCGGGATTGTGGGTGGTCATGACCACGGCGTAATTCTGCTCGGCCAGGCTCTTGATGGTGCGCATCACCCGAATCTGGTTGCCGTAGTCCAGGGCGCTGGTGGGCTCGTCAAAGAGAATGATCTTTGGGCTCTGTACGATAGCCCGCGCGATGGCCACCCGCTGGCGCTCGCCGCCAGACAGCCGGTTGACCGCACGGTCTGACAAATGCGCCAGGTCGAGCTGGTCGATGACGGCATCGACCTTCTCGTAGTCCTCCTTGGATGGGGCAGAGAACATCCCCAGTCGCGGCGCAGCGCCCATGACCAGGTATTCTCGTACCGAGTAGCCGTAGGTGACGGAGATGGTCTGCGGCACATAGGCCACTTTGGAGGCCAGGGCGCGCGGGCTCATCTGGCCGATAGGCTCTCCGTCGATCAGCACGTCGCCGCACGTGGGTTCGATCAGCGCGTCCAGGCAGTTGAGCAGTGTGGATTTGCCCGCCCCGTTGGGTCCCAGCAGGGTGAGCACCTCGCCGGGGTTCACGGCAAAGCTCACGTGTTCGAAGATGACCTGATCGCGATCGTAGCAGTAGGCGAGGTCGCGCACCTCTAGCAGCTGCGTCATGGTTCACACGTCCCTCTGCTTGACCAGGATGTACCCAAAGATGGGAGCGCCCACCAGGCCGGTGAGGATGCCGAGGGGAATCTCAAAGCCGGTCAGGCAGCGGGCGATAAGATCCACCAGCAGCATGAACGCCGCTGCCACCAGGGCCACGGTGGGGATCAGTCGCTTGTTGTCCTCGCCGACGATGCGACGCGCCACATGGGGGATGATGAGGCCCACCCAGCCGATGGTGCCCGACAAACTCACGGCGCAGGCGGTGAGCACCGTCGAGGCCACGATGATCACCCCGCGCTCCACCTTGAGGTTGACGCCGAGCGAGCGGGCCTCGTCCTCGCCCAGCGACAGCAGGTTGATGCGCCAGCGCATGGCGATGACGACGGCGCCGGCAACGACCATGGCGGGCACGGTGTAGGACAGCACGGAGTAGTTGACCTTGGCGATGGAGCCTAGCTGCCAGTATGTGATCTCGGCCAGCTGCGTGTCGGGGTCGGCGACGTATTTGAGCAGGCCGAGGACTGATGACATGAACCCGCCCACGATGACGCCGGAAAGCACCATCACGATGTTGGAGCGCCGATGCATGAGCTTGGGGATGCTGACCGTGATAAACACCGCCACCAGCCCGCCGATAAAGGCGAAGACCTGTGTCTGCCAGGTGTTGAGGTAGAGCAGGATAGAGATGGCGGCGCCCACGCAGGCGCCGTACGAGACGCCCAGGATGTCGGGAGAGACCAGCGGGTTTTGAAAGACGCCCTGGTAGGAGGCGCCAGAGAGGGCGAGCGCCGCGCCGACGAGGATGGCTGTCAGAGCGCGCGGCAGGCGTGAGTTGACGACCACGTTGTAGGCGTTTTGGCTCCACGTCGCCTCTTGTCCGGTGAGGGGCTGGAGGAGGATGCCCAGCACCTCCCGCACCGGCACGTGGTAGCGCCCGCTGCACAGCGATACGACCAACAGGACGATTACCACCGCGCCGCAGGCGGCCAGCACCAGCCAGAGGGGCTGGTTGCGGACGGATGTACGCGGAGGCCTTGCCCGCATGGGGGCGACGCCGTCCCGCGGGGCGTGGCTTTTCTCGGCCGTTGGTAAAGTCGGCTTCTCGTTCTGGTCGTCGGACATGGGCTCCTCTATATCGCTTGATGAAATATATTCAAACGAATATATTTACCAACTATAATAGAAACAAGCCATCTGCCGGCGAGGCGTTGGGCGCGCTGTTGACGTGGAACGGCTCAAAGGCTCGGATCAAGAGGGGGATTGTCATGGCCAGCTGGATTGACGAACGGACTACCCGCCGCGGCGCAGGGGTGAGCCGCCGCTCGTTTCTCAAGATCGGGGGCCTCGCCTCTGCAGGTGCTGTTCTCTTTGGGCTGACGGGGTGCGGAAGCTCCTCGTCTGGCGGCACCGCCGCCTCTGCGACCAGCGCGGCAAGCTCCGTGGTGAGCACGCACACGGTGACTGACATCAAGGGCGCTGCGGTCGACCTGCCGGTTCAGATCGACTCCATCGTCGACCTCTGGCATGCGCACAACCAGATCGTGCTCATGCTGGGCGCGGCGGATAAGCTGGTGGGCACCACCCAGAACTTCAAGAACATGAAGTGGGCCAACGTTGTCTACCCCAATCTGGCCAACGTCCAAACCATCGTTACCGGCAGCGGCAGCAACCAGGAGGTCAACTACGAGGAGGTGCTGAACCTCGACCCCGATGTGATCTTTGCTTCAGCGGACAACATGGTGACCGAATGCCGCAACCGCGGGCTCAACGCGGTCAACGTGATGTTTCAGGACTACGCCGGCCTGCGCAAGGACGTGGCGATTACCGCCGAAGTCCTGGGCGAGGACGCCCAGGCGCTGGCCAACCAGTGGACAGAGCTGCTTGATAAGAATATCAAGCTGGTAGAGGATCGCATGAGCGGTGTCTCCAGCGCGGACAAGCCCAAGGTCCTCCACATCGTCAACGGCAACAACCTGGTCAACGTGGACGGAACCAACTGCATCGTAGATGAGTGGATCAAGCTGGCTGGCGGCGTCAACGCCATTCAGACCGCGGGCAACATGATAGATGTGACGATGGAGGACATCGTCAACGCCAATCCGGACGTCATCATCATCGGCTCAAACGGAGCCCGCGCGGCGGTCGAGAACCTGCTGGCCGACAGCGCATGGAGCGGCATCACCGCTGTTCAGAACGGTGCCGTCTACGCCAACCCGCTGGGCGTCTTTGCCTGGGACCGCTATTCGGGCGAGGAGGCCCTGCAGGTGCTGTGGGCAGCCAAGAAGCTCAACCCCGATGTCTTCTCGGACATCGACATGGTTGCCCAGGCTCAGGAGTTCTACCAGACCTTCTACGGCTTCACGCTCTCCACCGAGCAGGCCACCCGCATCGTCAACGCCGAGGACCCGGTTTAAGTCCTGACAGGCGACCATTGGGAGCATGCACTAAAGAGCCGCTGCCCAAGCTGGGAGGCGGCTCTTTTGCTTGCCCCCAGAGTTGTGAAAAGCGGTTTGTTTTCAGAGAGAAACGTTGTGTGTGACTCCCATCCTGCGGCTTTTGTCGTTGTGGGAGGCGATATTTCCTAAACTGGAACTGTTATGTAGCCGCAAGTGCGGGATGAGGGGAGCGATATCCGCACCGGCTGCAACGCTTACCAGGAGAGAGGACGTGCGATGCTCACACCCAAGCAAAACTTTCTTGAGGTCAAGAACGGCGGCCATCCCGATCGCTTCGTCAAGCAGTACGAGTACTTCGTACCGATGTTCACCCCGATAGGAAAGATGATCGGCATGCCCATGCCGGGCGAGCTCAACTACGTCAACGGCTGGGGCGTGACCAGCTCGTGGGCTCCGGGGCAGCCCGGCGCCTTCCCGGTGCACACGCCGGACAAGATCGTCTGCAAGGACATCGAGCACTGGCAGGACTACGTGCATGCGCCCGACCCCAAGAAGGTCTCCGAGACCGCCTGGGAGGAGTACCAGGCACGCTTTGAGTCCATCGACCCCAACGAGCAGTATGCGGCGCCGTTCCTCTCGCCGGGCATCTTTGAGCAGACGCACTATCTGATGGAGATCAAGAACTGCCTTATCGCCTTCTACGAGAACCCCGATGAGATGCACGAGCTCATCAAGTACCTGGTCGACTGGGAGCTGCAGGTGGCCGAGCTGGTCTGCGACCACATCCCCTGCAAGGCCATGTTCCACCATGATGACTGGGGCAGCCAGACCTCGACCTTCCTGAGCCCCGACATGTGGGCCGAGTTCTTCCTCGACCCCTATAAGGAGCTCTACGGATACTGGAAGGAGCGCGGCGTGGAGATTATCATCCACCACTCAGACTCGTACGCCGCCACCCTGGTGCCCTACATGATCGAGGTTGGAATCGATGTCTGGCAGGGCGTGATGAACAGCAACAACATTCCCGAGCTTATCGAGAAGTACGGCGGCCAGATCACGTTCATGGGCGGCGTCGACTCCGCCACCATCGACTACGAGGGGTGGACCCAGGAGGTCGTCGACCAGCGGGTCAAGGAGGCATGCGACGCCTGCGGACCGCTCTACTTCATCCCCTGCGCCTCACAGGGCCTGCCGCTCAGCAACTTCCCCGGCGTGTACGCCGCCACTGACGACGCCATCGACCGCTACTCCAAGATTTACTGGGAGGAGCACGGGCTGTAAGAGCACGAGCACAAACCCAGAGCCTGCCAAGGGCCCTCTGCGACCAGACCCGTCGCCGAGGGCCCGTAAATTGTCACGGGGGACGGTTCTGCTTGACGGCTT
>OMWF01000305.1 GCA_900314665.1 uncultured Actinomycetes bacterium | reverse complement strand
CTCTCCAGCCCAGGTCTGTCCCTGCCCGAGCAGTGCGCACTCAGCCCTGGTAGCGTGTGAGCACCACGGTCGCGTTGTGCCCGCCAAACCCAAGCGAGTCTGACAGCACGGCATCCACCTGGGCCTCCTTGCATTGGTTGGCTACCAGGTTCACGTCGCACTCGGGGTCTGCGACCTGATAGTTGATGGTGGGCGGCACCACGCCGTCGCGAATCACCAGCGCCGAGATGATGGCCTCGACCGCGCCCGCCGCGCCCAGCATGTGCCCGGTCATGGACTTGGTGCTGCTCACCAGCGGAATCTGTGCACCAAAGACCTCGTGGAGTGCGCAGCTCTCGGTCTTATCGTTTAAGGGCGTCGACGTGCCATGGGCGTTGACGTATCCGATTTGCGCAGGTTCAAGCCCGGCATCGGCTATGGCTTGGCGCATGCTGGCCACCGCCCCCTCGCCGTCCGGTCGCGGTGCGGTGATGTGGTAGGCATCGCAGGTGTATCCATATCCCGCCAGCTCGGCGATGATTGGCGCGTGGCGATCCAGGGCGTGCTGGAGCTCCTCCACCACCAGCATCCCCGCCCCTTCCGCCATCACAAATCCGCTGCGCTCGGCGTCAAAGGGGATGGAGGCCCGCTGGCAGTCGTTGCCCTCGTAAAGGGCGCGCATCACGGTAAAGCCGCCTACGGAGAGCGGGTTGATGCAAGCCTCGGTGCCACCGGTGAGCATCACGTCGGCGTACCCGTGTCGGACAGCCCGCAACGCCTCGCCCAGCGCGTTGGTGCCGCCCGCGCATGCCGACACCACGCAGGTGCACTCGCCCTTGAAGCCGTGCTCGATGGCCAGGTAGCCGGCCACGCTGTTGGTGATCGACGAGGGGATGAAGTGCGGCGACACGCGGTCAAAGCCCTTCTCGCGCCCTCGGTCCTGGTTGCGGGTAATGCCGTTGAAGCCGCCGATGCCGCTGGAGACTGCCACCCCGCAGCGGTAGGGGTCCTCGACGGCGGGGTCGAGCCCGCTCGTGGCGATGGCCTCGCGGGCGGCGATGCGCGCCAGATGGGTGAACCGCTCCTGCTTGCGCGCCTCCTGCTTGCCCAGAATGCCCGCCACGTCCAGGCCCTTGACCTCACCCGCAATGCGAACCTCCTGGTCAGAGGGGTCGTAGAGGGTGATGGGCGCAATGCCGTTGACGCCGTCGCACACGTTGCGCCACAGCTCTGGGACCGAGTTACCCACGGGGGTCACGGCCCCCATGCCGGTGATGACGACTCTCCTGCGCATATCTGCTCCCGTCTCAACCAATGCTCTCTGCCTGCCCTTACAGCGCGATGCCGCCGTCAACGCAGAGCACCTGCCCGGTGATGTAGGCCGCCTCGTCGCTTGCCAGAAACGCCACGGCGGCGGCCACGTCCTCCGGCCGGCCCAGCCGCCCCAGCAAGACCTGCTGCTCCAGCTGCGTACGGGCCTTGTCAGAAAGCGCCCTGGTCATGTCCGTGTCGATAAACCCGGGGGCCACGGCGTTAACGCGCACCCCCCGCCGGGCCAGCTCCTTGGCAGCGGTCTTGGTCATGCCGATAACCCCCGCCTTGCTGGCCGCGTAGTTGACCTGGCCCGCGTTTCCCACCACGCCCACGATGCTGGCGATGTTGACGATCGCGCCCGCACGCTGTTTGAGCATCTGCCGCCCCGCATGCTTGAGGCAATTGAACGTGCCTTCGAGGTTGACGCGCACCACGGCCTCAAAGTCCTCCGGAGTCATCTTGACGAGCAGCCCATCGCGGGTGATGCCGGCGTTGTTAACTAGCACATCCACCGATCCAAAGCGCTCGACAGCACTCTCTATCAGCGCTTTTGCCTGATTGTGGTCGGCTACGTCAGCCTGCACTGCCAACGCCTGGACCCCGCACTGCTCGCAGGCGGCCACCACCTCCCGAGCCGGCTCGGCACTGCTTGCGTAGTTGACCACCACGTTCAGACCCCGCTGGGCCAGGATCAGGGCCACCGCGCGCCCGATGCCCCGCCCGGCGCCGGTCACCACCGCCGTACGAGGATGCCGCTCAGCCCCCTGCTTGCGCATATCCGTCATCTGGTCCGTCCTCTCACCCCTGGCTCGCCAGCTCTGCCAGGCATTTCTCAAAGCTCTCACGGTCATAGACGGGCAGGCAGCGCACCGACTTGTCAATGCGGCGGATGAGCTTGGCAAGCGAGCTCCCCGCGCCCACCTCAACCACGCAATCAGTGCCCTGGGCCACCGCTCGCCGCACGCACTCCTCAAAGCGCACCGGCTTCTGCACCTGCTCTACCAGCAGCTCCGGGATGGTCTGGCCAGGAGCGAGCGGAGCTCCGGTGGCGTTGAAGAGCACCGGCACCCGCATCGGCCCCAGAGGCTCTGTCGCAAAGCGAGCGGCCAGCGCATCTCCCGCTGGCTTCATGAGCACGGTGTGGAAGGGGCCGCTCACCTTGAGGGGCTGGCAGCGCTTGGCGCCCAGGTCGCGGGCTATCCGGCTGGCCTTCTCGACCGCTTGCTTCTCGCCCGAGATGACCCGCTGACCTGGACAGTTGTAGTTGGTGATGGAGACCAGCCCGGCATCGCCTGCCTGAGCGCAGGCAAACTCGATAAGAGCGTCGTCGAGGCCCATGACCGCAGCCATCCCGCACTCGATGCCCGCGGAGGCCCGGGCCATCTCCTGGCCCCGGAAGGCTGCCAGCTCCACGGCCTGCGGCGCGGTTACGACCCCGGCCGCCTCAAGTGCCGCGTACTCGCCCAGCGAGAGCCCAAAGGCAAGCGCCGGCTCGACGCCCGCGCTTGCGAGAAGAGCGGTTGTCGCCGACTCCAACGCCACCAGGCACGGCTGCGTGCAACGGGTGTCTTCCAGCTGATCGGCGGTTCCCTCAAAGCACAGCGTGCGGTAGGCGCCCGTGGGGTCGGCCTCGTCAAACGCCCGGGCAAAGGCGGGATATGCCTGGTAGAGGTCGTATCCCATGCCGGGTTTCTGACTGCCCTGTCCGTCAAAGGCAAACGCCAGCTTGACCATCTAACGCACCTCGTTTACCTGCGCGGCGGCCTCGACGGCCGGCCTCCCGTAGATGCCGGCCAGGCGACCCGTGAGCGCACCGTAGGCGTCAAGCGTCTCCTGGTAGAGCTGCTCCAGGATCTTCGAGAGGGGCTTGATGTCGTGCAACATGCCGGCCACCTGGCCGGTGAGCACCGACCCGTCCCGCACGTCGCCCTCGCGCACCGCCCGCCGCATGGCTCCGATCATGTAGTGTCCCAGCTCATCGCGGGTTTGACCGGACTTCTCATCCTTGAGGTAGGCGCGGGCCATGTGGTTTTTGAGCTGCCGCACCGGCGAGCCCGAGAACCGCCCGGTCACCACCGTGTCGGAGTCCGACGCCGCCAAAAGAGCCTGCTTGTAGTTGTCGTGGACCGGGCACTCCTCGGAGACCAGCAGGCAGGTGCCCAGCTGCACACCGCACGCGCCCAAGGCCAGCGCCGCCACCATCTGCCGGCCGCTGGCGATGCCGCCGGCAGCCACCACCGGCACCTCGACCGCATCTGCCACCTGCGGCACCAGCGCCATCGTGGCCATCTCGCCCACATGGCCGCCGCTCTCGGTGCCCTCGGCGATAACCCCATCGACCCCACACGACACCATCCGGCGGGCAAGCGCCGTGGAGGAGACCACCGGAAAGACCGTGATGCCAGCCTGCTTCCACCGCTCCACGTAGGCCCCCGGACTGCCGGCGCCGGTGGTGACAAACGGCACCCGGCTGTCCGCCACCACGTCCGCCATCTGGGCGGCATAGGGGCTCTTAAGCATGATGTTGACGCCAAAGGGCTGGTCGGTAAGGCTGCGCGCCAGCTTGATGCTCTCGGCCAGCTCGTCGGGGGTCATCGCGCCGGAGGCAATGACGCCCAGAGCACCGGCGTTTGAAGCGGCGGCGGCAAAGCGCCCGTCAGAGATATTGGCCATGGCGCCCTGGATGATGGGATACCTGGTCCCCAAGATCTGGGCAAGGTTTTTGTCGGTCATCTGTCTAGCCTTTCTACCTGCATGTACGTGCACAGCGGAGTGATGGTGGCATGGCGTGTGACAACGGCAGGCCCGCCATGCTCTCTCGGCCGCACCGGGCGGCTGTCCACCGACAGCCGCGCCGCGCCCATCAGCCGCCCGACCCCGCCGCGCCGCGCCCTGCTGGCACCCACGCCGCCGCGCCCCCTACCACTCAAAGAGCAGCCCCTCCCAGGCCAGCCCGGCGCCAAAGCACACCATCAGCACCGACTCGCCCCGCCTGAGCAAGCCCTGCTCGTCCATCTGCGCCAGGCAGATGGCGGAGCTTGCCGACGAGGTGTTGCCCAGGTCGCGGATGTTCATGAAGACCTTGGCGAGGTCTATGCAAAGCCGGTCGCACACATGCCTGATGATGCGGGCGTTTGCCTGGTGAAAGACAAAGTGGTCGACGTCCCCGAGCGTCATGCCTGATTGTTCAAGCAGGTCGGCGATGGCGTCCTGCAATGCGCGCACGGCAAACTTGAAGACCTGCTGCCCCTTCATCTTGACCACGTGAAAGTCGCCGCCGTCGCGTGGGCTGGCCTTGGCATAGAGGGCTTCGGCCCCCTCCCGCGTGCCCCCGGTGACAAAGAAGTCCCCTTTGGCGAGGCTCAGCACCGCCGCCCCGGCCCCGTCGCCAAAGAGCACGCAGGTGCTGCGGTCGGTCCAATCGAGCAGGTCCGAGTAAAACTCGCTGGCCACCACCAAGGCCTTCTTGTCGGGGTGTTGCAGCATCATCCCACGCGCCACGGTGAGCGCCACCAAGAAGCCCGGGCAGGCGGCGTTGAGGTCAAAGGCGATAACCTGCTCCGGAAGTCCCAGCAGGTGGTGCACCTCGCAGGCCGTGGCAGGCAACAGGGTGTCGGGCGTGCTGGTCGAGAGCACCAGGCAGCAGAGGTCGCCCAGGTCGATGCCGCTACGGATCAGCGCCTGTCGGCAGGCGCGGGCGGCCATCTCGGCATTGCTTAGCCCCTCGTTGATGTGCCGGGCCTTGATGCCGGTGCGAGCGGCGATCCACTCGTCCGAGGTGTCGACCATCTGCGCCAGGTCATCGTTGGTGAGGACCTTTGGGGGCAGGTAGCAGCCAGTTCCCTCAAACCGAATCGAGCCCATCAGCCCTCCTCCCCGCCCAGCTCCAGGCACGACCCGATGGCTCGAAACTTCTGGTAGCGCTGCTCGGCCAGCTCGTCTCCAGTGAGCACCTCAAGCTCTGCAAGCGACGCCCAGATTGCCTGGTCAAGCTGCTTCACCACCTCCGGGCAGGGGGCAGCCAGAGGTTTGGTGCCCTCGGGGACGACCAGGTCGGCCACCCCGGCACGCAGGATGTCGCGCGAAGTGAGCCCCATCACGCCGGCCGCCTCCCTGCTGCGCGAGGCGTCCTTCCAGAGGATGGAGGCAAACCCCTCGGGCGAGAGAATCGAGTAGATGGCGTTTTCCAGCATGATCACCCGGTTGGCCACGCCCAGCGCCAGCGCCCCGCCGCTGCCGCCCTCGCCGATAAACACCGCCACCACCGGCACGCGCAAGGCGCTGAACAGGGCAATTGAGCGCGCGATGGCCTCGCCCTGCCCCTTCTCCTCGGCTTCGATGCCAGGATAGGCGCCCGGCGTGTCGACGATGGTGATGATGGGGCGGCCAAACTTCTCGGCCTGGCGCGTCAAGCGCTGCGCCTTGCGATACCCCTGCGGGTCGGGCATGCCAAAGTTGTAAGTCAGGTTCTGCTCCAGGTCAGAGCCCTTGCACTGGGCGATCACCGTCACCGGCCGCCCATGGAAGCGGGCGATGCCGCCCTTGATGCTGTGGTCGTCCTTGTCCAGACGGTCGCCGTGCAGCTCGACAAAGTCCGTGAACAGGGCGTCGATGAAGAAGTCGGCATGCGGCCGCTGCGGATCGCGGGCGAGCTCCACTCGCTTGGCTGCCGGCACCTTGCGCATCCCGACCAGCTGCCCCACCGCCACCCGAGCCAGACCGCGCAGGGTGGAGCCTGCCTGGGGGTTCCTGGCTTTTGTGCGCTTCTCGTCAGCCATGGGCCGCCACCGTTCCCTCATGCAGCTGCAGCAGAAGCGCAAGCTCCGCCTTGAGGTCGCCACGCTCCACGATACGGTCGAGAAACCCGTGTTCAAGCAGGTATTCGGCACGCTGGAAGCCCTCGGGGAGCTTCTGGCCGATGGTCTGCTCGATCACCCGGGGGCCGGCAAAGCCGATCAGCGCGTGCGGCTCAGAGATGATGATGTCGCCCAGGCTGGCAAAGCTGGCCGTCACGCCACCTGTGGTAGGGTTGGTCATCACCGAGACGTAGAGCAGTCCTGCCTGGTCGTGGCGGGTCAGGGCGGCTGCGGTCTTGGCCATCTGCATAAGCGAGAAGATGCCCTCCTGCATCCGCGCCCCGCCGCTGGCGCTGAAGATGACCAGGGGCAGGCGCAGCTCGGTGGCAAGCTCGACCAGGCGGGTGATGCGCTCGCCCACGGCCTCGCCCATGCTGCCCATCAGAAACCGGCTGTCGAGCGCTGCCGCCGCCACCCGTACGCCGCCGATGGCGCCCACCGCGCAGAGGACCGCCTCGGTAAGGCCGCT
>OMWF01000008.1 GCA_900314665.1 uncultured Actinomycetes bacterium | reverse complement strand
CAGATTGCAGGCCCCGAGTCCAACCGGGGCACGGCACAGATCGCAAGCAGATACCAAGCTTGGGCTAGAAGAAGCAGGCATCCTATCGAATCCCGCTCGCCCATCTGCCTGCTGCCTTAGAGAGGTCGGAGCATCCCGCCCCTTCAGCGCGATGCTCCGACCTCTCTCGCTCAGACGTCCGATCGGCAGACGCGGCCGCCTCTTACCTCTCCCCTAGCGCCTTTCAAGCGAAAGTCCAAAGAGTTGGCGACGCAGCAGGTCGAGGGCGAAGGAGACGGCCCTCGCACGCACGTCGGCCCGCGCCCCGCCCCGCCACACCTTACGATAGGTTCTGGTGCCCGTCGGGGTTGCCAGCCCAAAGCAGACCGTGCCCACCGGTTTGTCGGGGGTGCCGCCGCCGGGACCGGCGATGCCGGTGGTCGACACCGCATACGTGGTGCCGAGCGCTCGCCTGGCTCCCTCGGCCATCTGCTGGGCGCACTCCTCGGAAACGGCGCCCACCGTAGCGAGCACCTGCGGTGAAACGCCCAGGACGCCCATCTTTACCGAATTCGCATAGCTCACGATACCGCCGTTATGGGCATCAGAAGACCCCGGTACGCTGGTGATGGCGCCGCTCACCAAGCCTCCGGTGCAAGACTCCGCAGTCGCCAGCGTGACCCCCTGCCGGACGGCCTCGTGGACCACCACCTCGGCAAGCGTCTCGCCAGAATGCGAGAAGACGACATCCCCCAGCGCCTCCTCCACGCGCTGCGCGCGACTCGCGAGCGTCTCATGTCCGCATCCGGAATCGGCCAGAATCACATGGCTCTCTTTGGCGCTGGCAAGCACCGTGAAGGTGATGCCGTCGACGTCGGAGATGATCGGCTGCACCACGTGCATCACGCGCGTCTCGTTCATTCCAAAGACCGAGAGGTCGATGGAGGTCTCCTGCACCGATTGGTAGCGGGCGATGAACCCTTCGAGCAGCGGCTGCATCTCGTGGGGAGGTCCAGGCAGGACGAGCATCTGGCCAGCCGGGGTGTCGACGAGCTGCGCCGGGGCGGTGCCGGTCGCCGGCTTGATGAGCTCCGCCCCCTCGATGACCAGGGCCTGGCGCATGAAGTCCTGCCGTACAGAAGCGCTCTCCCCCTTCATTGAGAGATGCTCGAGAAGAGCACGCGCCCCCGGGTCCTCGTGAAGCCCTCTGCCCAGGGCGTGCGCGACCCCCTCGCGGGTGACGTCGTCATGGGTGGGCCCCAGGCCTCCGGTGGAGACCACCAATGCGTTTGTGCGGGTGAGCTCGCGCACCACGTCCGCGATCTCATCCGCGTCGTCGCGTACGCTGACGGTCTCGCCGATGGTGAAGCCTATGCGTGAGAGCTGGCGGGCGATGTACGGACCGTTGGTATCCGTCCTCAAGCCCTCTGTGAGCTCGGTTCCCACCGTGATGACGGCCGCCTTTCCGGCCGGCTCCCTCAATCCGCACTCTTCGGACATGCCTGCACCTGCTCTCTCGTCGTTGGGCGGCGCCTTGGGCCCTCCGCCGCATTTCAGAGTTCCTTGTATGCCTTGGTTTGGGGTCAAACGCCCGACCTTGACCATTGGGGTCTGCCATGATGGCCAAGGTCAAGTCGGAAGGCCACCGACGCCCTGAGGTCGAACGCTCTCATCGCTCGAGGCGCTAGCGCCCAGAACCATCCCTGACGGCAATGCGGGAGCGCCCGCAACCCTCTCGCCTAGCAGGGCGTCCGGGCTCAGGCCCAGCCGGGTGCTGCTAGCCGAGGCCGATGACGGACTTGGACTTCACCAGGTAATCGATCATGGAGATGATGGTCAGCACCACGGCGGCGACCATCAACACCCATGAGAGCACCACGAATCCGGCGTGGATGGAGCTGGCGGCGATGGCCGGCGAATCCATGACCAGGAAGAAGACGATGGCGATGTCCGTCACGAAGGTCTTGGCCTTGCCGTACCAGCTGGCGGCGATGATCTGGCCATCGGCTGCCGCCAGCATGCGCAGTCCGGAGACGATGAACTCGCGCGCCACGATGACGAGCGGTATCCAGCTGGGGAGCTGCTGCTGCTCGACCAAGACCAGGAGGGCCGCCATCACCAGTATCTTGTCGGCCAAAGGGTCGAGAAACTTTCCAAAGGTCGTGACCTCGTTGCGTGAACGCGCCAGATGCCCGTCGAGGCCGTCGGTGGCAGCGAGCAGCGCGAAGACCACCATCGCCACCCACGGTTGAGCGGCTGCATGGGCGCCCCAGGGCACGAGCGCGATGATGACGAAGACCGGAATCAGCAGAATCCGGATCATGGTCACCGCGTTCGCCGGAGTCTTGATGTACTCCTTGGTCATGAGACGACCTCGCCTTCAAGCTCATAGCAGTAAGCGTCGTCGATGCGCACCTTCACGATGTCGCCTGGCACCACCGACGAGCCGTTGGGGTGACGCGCATCCGCGATATGCACCTGACCGTCGACCTCCGGAGCCTGGCCGCGGGTGCGGCCCAGCACAGAGCCGGCCTCGCCATCCTCGTCGTAGCTCTCGACCAGGACTTCGAGCACCTGCCCCACGTGCTCGCCGGTGCGCGCGAAGCCGATGGAGTCGGCTACGTCGCGCAAGCGCTCGGCGCGCTCTTCTCGCACCTCGGGATCTACCTGGTCGCTGCGCCGGCCGGCCACGGTCCCGTCCTCCTGGGAGTAGGCAAAGACACCGGTGAAGTCGAACCGGGCCTCCTCCAGGAACCCCACCAGCTCGTCGATGTCGTCATCGGTTTCGCCGGGAAATCCCGCCATCACCGTGGTGCGCAGCACGGCATTGGGGACTCGCTCCCGGATGCGGGCCACCACCTGCAGGTACTCGTCGGTGGAGCCGCTGCGGTTCATGTCGTGCAGGATGCGCGCCACGCTGTGCTGCACCGGGATGTCGAAGTAGCTGCAAATGTTGTCGTGCCCGCCCATCACCTCGAGCAGGCGCTCGGTGATGCCCTCGGGCTGCAGGTACAGCACTCGTATCCAGAGGTCGGGAAAGCGCTGAGCAAGCTTTTCGAGCAGGTCGGCGATGGAGGGCGCTTCGGGAAGGTCTTCTCCCCAGACACCGGTATCCTGGCCGATGAGGACCACCTCTTTGGCCCCCATGGCCTGCAACGCCGCCACTTCGTCGGCGATCTGCTCGTAGGGGCGGCTCTGGTAATGCCCGCGGATGTAGGGGATGGTGCAGAACGAGCAGTAGCGATCGCAGCCGTCGCTGATCTTGACGTAGGCGCTGGGGCCCACCTCGGAGCGGAGCGGCTGTCCGTAGAGCGCCGCCGCGCCTCGGTCGAGGGGGTTGTTGAGCTGAGGGCACGGCACGCCCGTCAGGTCCGCCACCACGGAGACGATCGAGTCCTCCTGGTCGACCGGCAGAAAGGCCGCGGCCTCAGCCAACTCGTCAGAGAGGTCCTCGCCGTAGCGCGAGGGCATGCAGCCGGCCACCACCAGCTTTCCGTGGTTGCGGTTGAACCCTTGGGAGTTGAGCACGTCGAAGATGGTCTCGACGCCCTCCTCCACCGCCGCCACCAGAAACGAGCAGGTGTTGACCACCGCCACATCCGCCTCGTCGGCATCGTCGACGAGGGTGAACGGCGAGGCGGCGATGAGGGCCTTCATACGGTCGGTGTCTACCTCGTTTTTGGCGCATCCCAGGGTGATGAACGCCACCCGCGGGCTGGATGCGGCGGACGCCTGCGCGTCATGTTGTTGCTCGGTCACACCAACCTCCTACCGGTAGTTCTCAAAGCTCAGTGGCTGACCGTAGTCCTGATCGCGCAAGAAGGCGATGACGTTTTGCAGCTGGTCCTTGGATGGCGAGGTGACGCGCAGCTTGTCGCCCTCGATGGTGACCTTGACCTTGTTCATCTTCTGGTCCTGCAGGTCCTTGCGGATCTTCCGGGCCGTGTCCTGGTCGATGCCCTGCACGATGGTGCCCGTCTTGCGCACCGTGCCGCCGCTCGCCGCCTGGCTCGCGCCCCAGGTGACGGACTTGGGGTCGACCTTGCGGCGGATGAGGCGGGTGTTGAGGATCTCGATGATCTGGCCGGCCACAAAGTCCGCCGGCGCCTGCACGGTGATGGTGCCGGCGGAGCGGTCGAGCTCGATTGTGGAGCCTGAGCCCTTGAGGTCGTAGCGCTGTGCGATCTCACGGACCGTCTGCTGGTAGGCGTTGTCCACCTCCTGCATGTCGGTGGTCGAGACGATGTCGAAGCTGGAATCCTTGGCCATGGTCGTTCCTTTCTACGGGCATCTCGGCGATGCCGGCGGTCAGCTGCTGGTGAGGTCCTCGGTGTAGGTGGCGCCGCCCCCGTCGGCGGGGGTGAGCTGGACGGCCTTCCCGTCCTTGGTGACGGTCACCCCCTCGGTCGTCGAGAGCGATATCTCGATGGCCCGCGAGGCGCTGTAGCTCTGGGTGGAGGGGCCCACTATGGTTCCCGAATAGGCGTTGGTGCCGTCCACGGTCACCGTCACCGCGCAGGTCTTGCTCTGCGAGACGTTTACCTCGTAGCTCGTGGCGCCAGCTCCCGTGGTCGTGGTGGTGGTGCCGGTCTGGCGGCCGGTCGAGCTTGCGGTGGACGACACCTGCGCCGCCGACACCACCTGGATGGTTTCCTGGCTGCTGCGGTGGGAGTTGGCGGTGGCGATGAGCACGATGGCGAGCACCACCATCACCGCGATGACGATGATCGGCAGGTACAGCTTCAGACGGCTGACGAGGGGCGCGTCGTGAATCCGTCGCTGGCGCTCCTCTCGCTCCCTGAGCAACCCGAAGCCGTGCAGGCTGAATCCTTGTTGCGACTGCCTTCCCTGCGTGCGCTGGCGCAGCCTGCGGCCCTCGCGCCTCTGCTGCTCGCCCAACTCGTTCAGGCGCGTGGCATCGCGGGCGCGGCGGGCGTTGCGGACCCCCGCCGACTCGGTGCGGCGTTGTCGCGTGCTGTAGCGTCCCGACTGCTGGCGGCCGTCGGCGGCGCGCATCTGCCGCTGCTGGTCGTTTGGGCCGCGGTGGTAGCCGGTCACCGCCCGTGGGGAGGCGTCGTCGTCGATGCCGGGACGTTCGAGCGAGCTCGTATGCCGAAGCCTGCGCGCATCTCCGGCACCGCTGCGCCGCTGGCCCTTCTGCGAGCCCCGGGCTACGGAGGGGCGGCTGCCGGAGCCCTGCCCGCGGCCGACAGGGCTCATCTGCCCGGTCACCCGCGCGTCGTTGGCTCCGTAGGGGTCGAAGTTGCGGGAGACGCTGGGGCGCGGCACGCTCGCCTTCTTGCGGCCGGCGTCAGGGTCGACCCAGCCAGCCGTGGAGACGTCGATGGGGCGTCCCTGCCGGTACTGGGAGGAGCTGCGGTACGGGTGCCCGTTGGCGGCGGCCACGAAGCCGTCCTCGTACAAGCTCAGCACCCGTTTGCGGTCAAGCCCCAAGAAGGCCGAGTAGGCACCGAGCATGTTGCGGGCGTAGCCTCGGGGAGGCATGCCGGCGTAGTCGTCGTTCTCAAAGGCCTCGATCACGCGCGGAGAGACGCGCGTGGCTGCCGAGGCCTCGCTGATCGAGACTCCCTTGCGCTTGCGCGCCTGGTAGAGCAGCTCTCCCAGAAGCATGTCATCCGACCGCGGCGCCACTTAAAACCCTCCCCAATCAGCATCGGCATCTGCCTGCTCAAACGCCTTCAAACTCTCCAGCTCCATGGCATCGACGAGGACCTCGCGCGGCTTGGTTCCGTCCTGCGGCCCCACGATGCCCTTGGCCTCCAGCATGTCCATGATACGGCCGGCGCGCGAGTAGCCGACCTTGAGACGGCGCTGCAGGCCGGAGGTGGAGCCGAAGCCCATGGCCACCACCGCCTCCGCCGCCTCCCAGACGAGCGGGTCGTCGTCCTCGGCGGCCCCTCCGCCGCCTCCGCCGCTCGCATAGCCCGTCCCCTGGCTCATCTTGAGGATGTCTTCATGGTAGTCGGGAGTGCCCTGGGTGCGCAGGTGCTCGCAGACGTCTTGGATTTCTTTGTCCGTGAGGAAGCAGCCTTGTAGACGCCGGGCCTTGGGCCAGTCGGTGAGGTCGAGCAGCATGTCGCCATGGCCGAGAAGGTCTTGGGCCCCGGTCTGGTCGATGATGACGCGGCTGTCGATGCCGCTGGCCACCTTGAGCGCCATGCGGTTGGTGATGTTGGATTTGATGAGGCCGGTGACGATGTCGGTGGAGGGCCTCTGCGTGGCGATGATGAGGTGGATGCCCGCGGCGCGGCCCAGCTGGGCGATGCGGCAGATGGAGGTCTCCACCTCCTTACGGGCCTGCATCATGAGGTCGGCCAGCTCGTCGATGACGATGACGAGGTAGGGCAGCGGCTCGGCCGACGGGTCGTCGATGGCCCCCTCCCGAATCATCTTGTTGTAGCGGCTGATGTTGCGGGTGCCGGCCTTCTGGATGAGCTTGAATCGACGCTCCATCTCCACCGTGCCCCAGGTGAGGGCGCTGGCGGCCTCGCCCGGCTCGGTCACCACGGGCACGTAGAGGTGCGGGATGCCGTCGTAGACCGACATCTCCACGCGCTTGGGGTCGATCATGATCATACGCACCTCGTCGGGGGTGGTGCGCATCAGCATCGACATGATCATCGAGTTCTCGGCCACCGACTTGCCGGAGCCGGTGGTGCCGGCAATGAGCAGGTGGGGCATCTTGGCCAAGTCGACCAGGATGGGCTTGCCGTCGACGTCCTTGCCGATGGCCATGGTGAGCGGCCCGTCCGAGCGCTTGGCCTCGCCGATCACGTCTCCAAAGTGAACCATGCTGCGGACCCTGTTGGGCACCTCGACGCCCACGTAGGAAGTGCCGGGGATGGGCGCGAACACGCGCACGCTCTCGGCTGCGAGCGAGAGCGCGATGTCGTCCTTGAGATTGGTGATGCGGTTCACGCGCACGCCGGTGGGCATCTCGACCTTGAACTGGGTGACCGTGGGGCCGTTGACCCACCCCGCCACCGTG
>OMWF01000144.1 GCA_900314665.1 uncultured Actinomycetes bacterium | reverse complement strand
GTCTTCTCGGTAGATGGGGCGAGCGTCGTCTTTGCATTTGCAGTCGATCGGCTGTCCCTGCTCATGCTTCCCATCATCCTGCTGGTCTCGTTCGTGGTGGAAGCCTTCACCCTTAAGCATCTGGCTGCCGATAAGCGCATCGGCTGGATGATGGCGCTGCTCTCGCTCTTCACCGCGGCCTTCAGCACGCTGGCTTTGGCGGGCGGCCTGTTTGCCACTCTCGTGTCTTGGGCGCTGATGGGGCTTGTGGCCCTTTGCCTGAGCGCCTTCTGGTGGGAGGACAAGCGGGTGGTGCGTCCCTCCATGGTGATGCTCGTCTGCGGCCTGGTCTCGGACGTCTCGCTGGTGATGGGCGCGGTGGTCTGCGCCGATGCGTTTGGCTCGACCGTGTTCTCCGATTTTCTACCCAATGTGCAGCCGGGCTCGTCGCTTGACTCGCTCTGCGTCTTCCTGCTGGTCGCCACCATCGCTCGCTCCTCTCAGATTCCCATCTACGTTGGGTCTGTCACCTCTGACACCGAGCCTTCGGAGCCGGCGGCGCTGGTCAACACGTTTGGGCTGCTCTCGGCGGGCTCCTTTTTGGCCTATCGCGTCCAGCCCCTCTTTGCGATGGCTCCCTGGTCGCAGCTCGCGCTGCTGGTGGTGGGCAGCATCACCGCTCCCTTGGCGGCGGTCATCGCCTGTCGCGCCTTTGACGTCCGGCGCATCTTTGCCGCCTCCACCGCCTCGCAGGCAGGCGTCATCCTCATCGCCTTTGGCGCGGGATCGTCCACCCTGGGTGTTTTGCACCTGGTGGCCAACGCCTTCTTTGCGCCCCTGCTGGGACTCGTCTTCTCGATTCTGGTACGGGCGTGCGGCAGCCGTGACATCCGCCTGATGGGCGGCCTTTGGCGCCGGATGCCGCTGGTCGCGGTCTTTGCCACCTGCGGCGCCCTCTCGTTGGCGGGCGTCTTTCCCTTTGCCGGCTACTTCTCGCGGGACGGTATCATCGACGCCCTCGTCACCGACGGGCTGTGGGTTCCGGCCACCCTGCTCCTGCTCACCTCGTTCCTCTCCGCCTTGTACATCGGACGGGTGCTGTCATACGCGTTTCTGGGGGAGAGCGACCGTTCCCGAGTGGTGCGACCTGGCCGCGTGGAGATGCTCTGCCTGGGCGTGCTGGCCGCGGGGACCTGCCTGCTGGGCGTGGTGTCCCCGCTGATCGCCCGGTTCCTGGGCACGGAACTCCCCTGGCCGCGGGTGGAGCTCACCATGGCGACCACCCTGGCTGTGGCTGTCAGCGTCTGGTTGTGCTGGACCATCTACTCCGTCGACGACCGGCGGGTGCAGGTGAGGGAGGGCGAGAAGTCCGGCTCTTCTCGTCGGGTTCGGCCGGAGCTGAGGGGTTCGCAGGCCCTGCTGGCGCTGCCGCACCTGCTGGACCGCATCGACTGCAGCCTGGTGCTCTCATCGCTTGTGGCGGCTTTGGTCTGCTGCGCCGTCGCCTTTACGGTGGTGATGGGGCTATGACCGAGTTTGGCCTGTTCATAGCCTCGCTGCTGCTGCCGGTGCTGGGGGCGACGCTGCTGCTTCCCCTGCCCGCCGAGCGTCCCGGCCTCATCCGGCGTGTGGCCTTGGCCGTTGCGGCGACGGGGGTGGCCTTGGCGATGGCGCTGGTCGCAACGGTGGCGGCGCGAGGGCCCCTTACCGGCCGATTGCTGGGGATGACGTTCCAGCTCGACGGCATCGCCCTGGCTCTCTTCGCCCTCAACGCCCTGCTGGCGCTGGTGTCGGTGATCTTTTCCCGGGTGGTCGATAACGCCAAGGGCTACTTCTGGTCGCTGGCGCTGGCCCAGTTTGGCGCCGTGCTGGTCTTCACCTCGCAGTCGCTGCCGGCCATCTGGGCCGGCTGGGCCATCACGGCACTCTGCATCTGCGTGCTGCTGGCGCGCTGGGGCTGGCTGCGCACGCCCGAGGTCTGGCTCAGGGTGCTGGTGCCGGTGACCTGCGTGCTGGTGGTGATGGCCTTGGCCTTCATCCTGGTGGGCGTCTTCACCGGCACCACGGACATCCCCACGGCGGTTCGGGCGACCATACCCTACCAGGGCCAGCTGCTGGTCTACGGCTTGTTGGCGGTGGCCTTTGGCGCCACCATCGGGCTCTTCCCCCTGCATTTCTGGCTGCCCAACGTGCATCAGAGCATCTCCGGCGCCGCGGGCCTCCTGCTTGACGGCGGGCTCTTCTCGATGGCCGTGTACGGGTTCATTCACATCGCAGGACAGCTGGCGCCCCAGGGAGCCGCCGCCTTTCAGATGCCGCTGGCGGTGCTGGCGGCCGTCACCTCGCTGTATGGCGGCATCGCCCTTCTCGGCCAACATGAGCTGCGACGGGTCAACGCCTACTGCACGATCACCTATGCCGGCATCATCGGTCTGGCGGTGGCAGCCGGCACCCCAGACGGAGCCACGGCCGCGATCGTGCTCACTGCGGGGAGGACCGTGGCGTCGGCCCTGCTCATCATCGTCAATCAGATGATTCACTCGCGCCTGCAGACCCTGTCCACCCGTGAGCTCTCGGGCATTGCTTCAACGTTTCCGCTGATAGCGGCGTTGATGCTGATCGCCGTTGCAGGATTGGCCGGGGTCCCCTTTTTCTCGGTGCTCCCCGGCTTAATCATGGCCGAGGTCTCGGTTTGGCATTCGGCTCTGCCCTTTGCGCTGATGGCGATGACCGTGGCGGGCTTTGCGCTCATGATCGGCGCGCTTGGATATCTCACTGCCAAGGTTTGCACCGGCGCCCCCTCCGCCCCCGTGGCAGCGTATGTGCGGCATCTTGCAGAAGACCCATTTGACATCATCGTCGCAGGCCAACGAGTGCCTGTTGGGGTGGAGGCGCCAGCGGCGCCGGCGGATGCGACACCGGCCGCCTTTACCGGCGACCTCGCCGGCCTCTCCGACTTCGAACTGGCCGAGGAGAACGAGTGCCCGGCAGTCATTCCCATCGAGCGGCTGATGAAGGAGCACGGTTCGCATCCGCGGGCAGGCAAGCCGGCGCCGCATCTGGAGAATCCGGCGGCGGCAGCGGAGTATGTG